>NZ_JBARYM010000210.1:0-6437 GCF_049647865.1 Tunicatimonas sp.
GGCTTTCCGGCGAAGAAAAATGAAGAATATCGCTATACACCCATAAGTAAAGCATTAGAGCGAGAGTTTGACGGAGGTGACTTGACGAAAGCGAATATTGATGAAGAGTCAGTGCAGAATTTGCTGAATGAGGTTATCCCGGCAGATCTATCAGCTAATATACTAGTGTATGTTAACGGAGAGTTTCAACCTGCTTTTTCGCGAACTGAAAACGTGCCGGAAGGAGTTATTGTTACTTCTCTCTCTCAAGCGTATCAAAATCATAGTGAGTTAATTGATCGGTATTTCGCTCAGCAAACGGCAGATCAACCTGACTCTTTTGTTGCGCTTAATACAGCAGTAGCCCAAGAAGGATTATTTGTATACGCTCCTAAAAATACCGTAGTTGAAACTCCAACATTGGCGTACTTTATTAGTGATACTTCACAAGGTGCGAGTGTAGCGTCACCTCGCAATCTGTATATTGCTGAGCAAAGCAGTAAGTTCTCTGTAGTAGAATCGTTTTATACGCTAGGCAACGAAGCCAGCTATCAAAATGTAGTTAGTGAAATTTGGGTAGATACTAATGCCTCAGTTTACTACAACAAATTGCAACCGGAAAGCGAAAAGGCTTATCACACTGGAACTACTGAAGTGTATCAGGCTCGAGACAGCCGGTTTACCGGAGTAACTATTTCTTTACAGGGAGCCATGATTCGTAACAATTTAAACGTTGCGTCGGACGGTGAAAATTGCGAAACCCATATGTACGGGCTGTACATGTTAGATGGAAAGTCTCACGTAGATAATCATACAGCAGTAGATCATCGGCAGCCTAATTCATTTAGTAACGAATTATATAAAGGTATCATGGACGATCAGTCCAAAGGAGTCTTTAACGGGAAAGTTTATGTCCGTCAGGCTGCTCAGAAAACTAATGCCTTTCAGTCCAATGCGAATATTCTACTGACTAATGAAGCTTCTATTGACACTAAGCCTCAATTGGAGATTTGGGCTGATGATGTGAAGTGTTCCCACGGAGCTACTACCGGGCAGATTGATCAAGAGCAACTGTTTTACTTGCGAGCGCGAGGTATGAGCAAAGATCAGGCAACCGCTATTCTATTAAGAGCTTTTGCGGGTGATGTGCTGGAAAATATTGAATTAGATTTCGTGCGTCAGCAGATTGAGGCAGTAATTGACAAGCGACTGAACACCAACTTTTAACGATTTTATTATGAGTATGGAAAACACAGTAGTGTCACCCACTCAACTAGATATACAGAAAGTACGTCAGGATTTCCCCATACTTCATCAGGAAGTAAACGGCCGTCCGCTGGTGTACTTAGATAATGCCGCTACTACGCAGAAGCCACAGATAGTAGTTAATGCATTAACGCACTATTACGAGCGAGATAATGCGAATATTCACCGAGGAGTTCATACGTTAGCCGAACGGGCTACTGTAGCTTATGAAGAGACTCGGCAGGCAGTTCATCGCTTTATTAACTCTAATGAACCCGAAGAAATTGTTTTTACCAAAGGAACTACTGATGGAATTAATCTGGTAGCATCAACTTTTGGGCGAACTAACCTGAAAGAGGGGGATGATATCATCATTTCAGCAATGGAGCACCATTCCAATATTGTGCCCTGGCAAATGCTGTGCGAAGAGAAGGGAGCTAATCTGAAAGTGATTCCTGTAAACGACCGAGGCGAGATTGAGCTAGATGAGTACAAAAAACTGCTTTCTGAGCGTACCAAACTGGTAAGTGTGGTTTACGTTTCTAATTCACTTGGTACAATCAATCCTGTAGAAGAGATTATAGAGTTAGCTCATAAGCAAGGTGCGGCCGTTTTACTAGATGGTGCGCAGTCAACCGCTTACTTAGATATTGATGTACAAGCATTAAACTGCGATTTCTACGTTTTTTCCGGTCATAAAACATTTGGACCTACTGGTGTAGGAGCATTGTACGGCAAGCGTCGTCATTTAGAAAAAATGCCTCCCTATCAGGGTGGTGGAGAAATGATTAGTAGTGTAAGTTTTGAGAAGACTACCTACAATGATATTCCCTACAAGTTTGAAGCGGGCACCCCCAATATCGCTGATGTAGTCGCTCTTAAAGCAGCTATTGAGTATATTAATCAACTGGGTAAACCGGCTATGCGAGCGCACGAAGAAGAGCTATTGGAGTATGGTCATCAACGATTAGGTGAAATACCTGGTCTGAGAATGATCGGAACCGCCGAGAAAAAGATGAACGTTATTTCTTTCGTTTTTGATGATATTTTTCACTTTGATGTTGGACAAATGTTAGACGCTCGAGGTATTGCGGTACGCACTGGACACCATTGCACCGAACCGTTAATGTCGCGGTTTGGGTTGGAGGGAACGGTACGGGCATCATTTGCCGTTTACAATACGAAGGAAGAAATTGATCAATTAGATGAAGGTCTACAGCGCATAGTTAAGATGATGGGAAAATAAGTATGAGTCAGTCAGTTAACGATATACAGAACGAAATTATTGAGGAGTTTGCGCTACTGGACGGTGATCCAGAGATGACTAACTTCTATATTATGGAACTAGGGCAAAAATTGCCGCCGTTGGATGAGTCGCAGCGTACCGAAGAAAATATAGTGAAAGGCTGTCAGTCAAAGGTATGGCTGGTGCCCTCATTAGAAGGTAGCAAAATGAAGTTTGAGGCGGATAGCAATTCGGCAATTACAAAAGGATTGGTGAGTCTGCTAGTTCGAGTTTTTCAAGAGCAACCCCCTAATGATATTGTGGATGCTGATTTGTTCTTTATTGATAAAATTGGCATGAACCGATTCATTGGAACCCAACGATCGAACGGTTTTGCAGCTATGATCAAGCAGATAAAGCTAGCTGCATTAGTAAATAAGGAACGACAAGCGATAGCGAAGAGCGATCAAAAAATAAATTAGTATGAGTGATACAGTTACTACCGATACCCGAGCACTGAAAGAAAAAATTGTATCGGCAATAAAATCCGTATACGACCCTGAAATCCCGGTTGATGTTTACGAGCTAGGCTTGATTTACGAAATTAATGTCTATCCGGTCAACAATGTTTACGTACTAATGACCTTAACCTCACCGGCTTGTCCATCGGCGGAAGCTATTCCGAGTGAAATAGAAGAAAAAATTAAGACGGTTGAAGGGGTAAACGATGTTAATATTGAACTTACATTTGATCCTCCCTACACGCAAGACATGATGTCAGAAGCCGCTAAACTTGAATTAGGATTTCTTTGAAGAATGAATAACGATTGGTGAATGATGACTAAAGTAAACTTGAAACAAGAGAGAGATGAAACGGTTGAAGGTCACCCAATGGGTTCTGGAATAATTAACAATTTCAGCCATTCAACAATTAGCAATTTGACAATCAAGTTATAGAATAATAATTATCATAAAATAAAATTGAATAAATATGTATCCTCCTGACTTAGTAGCACCCATGCGTACCGATTTAACTTCCGCTGGGTTCACTGAATTAACTACTTCCGAAGAAGTTACTAATCATTTAGAAGATCATAAAGGCACCACACTGATGGTGATTAACTCCGTTTGTGGCTGTGCTGCCGGTGCGGCGCGTCCGGGTGTAAAATTGGCACTTAGCCATTCTGAAAAGAAGCCTGATAAATTAACCACAGTATTTGCTGGAGTAGATCAGGATGCAGTGGCTAAAGCTCGGGAGTATACGCTACCGTATCCACCATCTTCGCCCGCAGTTGCTTTGTTTAAAGACGGTGAGCTGATTCACTTCGTGGAACGTCACCATATTGAAGGTCGGTCGGCTCAGATGATTGCTGAGCATCTGCTCGATGTATTTGATGAGTATTGTTGACAATGCGTTCTTGCGTTTGGGTGTTCGATTATTCATGATAGTCTGAACACCTGAACACTTGATTATCAGCTCATAAAATAAAGATAAATGGACAATCGATTTAAAGAATTTGAGCAACGGGTTAATCGCTCCTTAACTGAAATGAAAGCACAAATCAGTGCGCTTCACCAAACAACTGGAACCCTTAAAGAATCGTTTGATGATTTCGATGCTGAAATGATCGAGTTTATGAAGTTTATGGCTGAACATGTATCTGACCATGAAGATCGTTTAAAGCGAATTGAGAAACATCTCGATTTGGAGTAATATTTCACTTTCTTTATCAAAAAGAAAATCTCGTTCTAAACTCTTCCATTTCATCTAGCAAAGAACGCTCTTCCCAGCGAGAAATAAAGTTAAATAGCTTTAGGTCCGTATCTACTGAGAGTTCGCGTAATCCTAGATGACGGTTAACGAAAATGAATTCCAGATCAAAATAAATCGCCTTCACCACATCGATAATATCGAGAACCTGGAAGTTCTTGTCTACCAAATTATAGGTGTCGGAGGGCATATCAGTATTAAGTAGTTTTACTAAGGTTTCGCCAACTCGCTGCACGCTTACAAAAGCCCTTCGCTGCTTTCCATCACCGTGAATAGATACTCTGCGCCGGAAATTTGCCTCAAACATAAATCGATTTATTACTGCATCGAAGCGCAGGCTTTTATTATATCCGTAAACATTTCCACAACGAATGATGTAAGTAGGTAACTTCGGAAAAAGTCGCTGAACGTGTTCTTCGCCTCGCAGTTTAGAAATGCCGTAGATCGTTTGGGGATTGGGCGTAGTATCTTCACCCGCATGCGCTGACCCGTACACCGATGTACTGCTCACATAGATCAGTTTCTTTACTTGAGGGGCATCTTCAATAGCGTAAACTAGCTCAGCAGTACCCCAATGATTGGTTTGCTCGTAGGCATGACCATCGGTAGTAGCAAACGGGGTAACTACTTTAGCTGCTAAGTGATAAATTACATCAGCCTCTTGTACTACCGACCGAAGCCGACGCGTATCCAACAGTTCACCGTGGACAAACTCAATGTTAAGTGTATTATCGGTGCGTTTGTAGAGAGAGTGACCTAGGAACGCATTGTAGTTGTCTCGGGAGAGGTTATCGTAAATGATAATGCGAGATACCGAATGGTCTTTCACTATCTCAGCTACTAACTGAGTTCCGACGTACCCTGCACCTCCAGTGATTAAAACAGTCATATGTCTACGATGATTGGGCTAAATCAGTATTCAATCCGCACTCCACTTTATTCATGCCGTACCAGCGGGCTTCCCGTTCGTGCATTTCAGGATCAGGTTTTTTGGTACACGGCTCACAACCAATACTGGAGTAACCTTTGGCATCTAGCGGATGACGGGGTAGATCATATTCTCGAAGATAGGCGAAAACTTCTTGAATCGACCAATCTAACATCGGGTGAAAGCGCAAAACATCATGCGGAGCCGGTTGCTCTAGTTTCATAGCTTTTCGTACTAAACTTTGGTCAGCGCGCACCCCGTTAATCCATACATCGTAGCTCCGAAGTACATCTTCCATTGGCTGAGTCTTATTCAAAAAGCAGCAGTAGTCAGGATCAGAAGTGAAAAGTAAATTGCCATCAGCATCCCGCTGTTGGTGCTTAGGAACCACGGGGTTTAGCCGGATAATATTTAAACCAAGCTCTTCAGAAATTCTATCGACGAAAGCTACTGTTTCGGGAAAATGGTAGCCGGTATTAAGAAAATAGACCGGAATGCCACGATCAATGCGAGAAAGCATATGAAGTAGAACCAAGCTATGAGATTGAAATGATGAGCTGGTAAATAGTTTTTTGCCCTCTTGCTGATAAGTTCGGATGCGGGTGTGTATTTCTTCAAAAGTCATACGGAGCTTACGGATAAATAGGCTTCAAAGTTAGCAAAAAAGGGTTAGTGAATGCTAGCCCTCAGAGAACTCAGTAAATTAACTCCGAAAGTTTGAGTTTTAGTATAGCGAAACGTACTTTGGTCGCTGTACTCAAACCGAAAGACATATTGGTTAAAGACCTTCGAGCTGTGCGAAAATACGTTCCGTAGAGGCCATCTTAAGAATGTCTGTAGGGGTTCGGTCTTATTCCTTACTCCGATAGTTGTTGACGATAATTGGAAACGGTTAAAACTCAAATACTACTAAATATTTAGCACCATTTCTCAGGCGTGGCTTTTATTTACTATACCATCCTAGCTCTTTTAAGCTTCTCACATTCGGTCGTAAGCTTGGTTATTTTTAAAGCCCACGTAAAAAGCGACTGCGGTACCAATAACTGACACGGGCATCTATGGAATCTTAACTGAGATGTATCCGAATTGGTATAAAAATGCAATGCTACCCATTAAGGCTAGTCACCAAAGAATATGGTGTCCTGACCAACTCAACTAATTAATCTTCTTACACTGATGTCTTTACCTACAATCATGGTGAAACAGGGTTATTCGGTTTGTTGCAGTTGATACACTTGCTTCAAAAGTAGCTTTTTTGGTGTTAATGGAACTACCGACATCATAAATTT
>NZ_JBARYM010000211.1:0-2234 GCF_049647865.1 Tunicatimonas sp.
ACTCTACATTGAGTTTCAGTCAACTAACGATGGTGGCATGATCTACCGGATGTTGGAGTATTATGCCTTACTACTTCGCAAACACCGTTTACCGGTTATTCAGTTCGTAGTTTATCTAGGGCAGGAAAAGCCTACGATGGAAACTAAATGGTGGGCAACTAATATTACGTTTCAGTTTACGCTCAAAAACCTAAAAGACTACGATTACCGAAACTTAGTAGCCTCGGATATCCCCGAAGAAGTGATCTTAGCTGTCCTGAGTGATTTTCGAGATCAACCTCCGGAGGAAATTATCCGTTTAATTCTGGAAAAGATCGTAAAGATTGTACCTAACAAACTCAAATTACAACGCTACTTACGACAACTAGGAGTACTATCCAAATTAAGAAATTTACAACCATTAACGTTTGAAAAACTAGATAATATGCCAATAGAATACGATATTAAAACTGATTATCTTTTTATGAAAGGCAAAGAAGCTGGAGTAATAGAAGGGGTTACCGAAGGAATAGCTGAGGGAAGAAAAGAAGGTAAAAAGGAAGGAAAGAAAGAAGGAAAAACAGAAGTTGTGGTGAATATGCTCAAGTCCGGTAAGTTAACCCAGGCGCAGATTGCTGAATTCACGGGGATGCCAGAAAAGCAGATCAAACAGCTTGCTCAACAGCACGGACTATAGTTCTTTCCACTATTTATGAACACTACCGCAGGGGCAACCCCCTTCATCCTTTCTTTCCTTAGCGATCTACAGGCGAATAATGAAAAAGCCTGGATGGACGCGCACCGCAACCGTTACCAAACCGCCCGTCAGCACTTCATTGATTTGGTGGGGCATATTCTGGGTGAACTCAGCATTGATGATGAGAGTTTGCGCGGGCTCAACCCCAAAGACTGTATTTTTCGCATCAATCGGGATATTCGCTTTTCTAAGAACAAGTCGCCCTACAAGAATAATTTTGGGGCGGCCATGGCCGAAGGGGGAAAGAAAACCGATCAAGCCCTGTACTACCTGCATCTGCAACCCAACGACGAATCCTTCATTGCAGGCGGTATCTATCAACCACCGTCAGCCATACTAAACAAAGTGCGGCAGGAGATTGACTACAACGCTAGCGAGCTAAAAGCCATTACTGATGTTCCTGAATTCAAACAGAACTTTGGTGCTATTCAGGGGGATGCTCTGAAGCGAGCTCCCAAAGGCTACGATCCTGATCATCCTAATATAGAGTTGCTCAAGCTAAAAAGCTATCTGGTAATGCGAAAGCTAACCGATAACGAAGTGACCAATAAGCAATTTCCCGCCCAAGCCGCAACGGTGTTTCAGAGTATGCAACCGTTTTTAAATTACCTGAACGTGGCGGTGAGCTGAATTTTATATGTTTTTTACTTTATGAAAGAGAAACCTGCTGATACAGAAGAAACCAAACCAAAAAAAACGTGGCTAGAACAGCTACCAATCAGTTTTGAAAAGAAATTCTGGAATTCGGAGAAGATTATTAGCCTTTCGGCTTTCATCGTTAGCATTGCCACACTATTAGCTCTTATGTACCAGATACGCATATCTAGCGAGCAAAATGAACTAGCTAGGAAGCAACAATATGCTTCGGTGTTGCCATACATAGAAGTATGGCCAAGAAGTAGCGGCCCTAGCCATTTCTCGCTTATTTTAGAAAATAATGGTATCGGTATAGCGTTCATCGATGAGATTAAGATAGTGTACGAAGGGCAGGAATATGAGAGTGACCCGAGATCTTTTTACGACAGCAAAATCGTCAAGACTGATACAATTCAGTTTGGCTACTCCGACATTACTAAAGGACAGGTACTACCTGCCGGTGAAGAAAGGGCAATGATTGAAACTAGCATTTCGCGGGAAGACGCAGACAATTTAAAGTATTGGTTCGGGCGACCTACTGCTGATGGTGAGCGGGCTAGAGTGGACGTCATCTATTCTTCCGTATACGGTGAGCGGTGGATAACGAAGGGAATCGCGGCTATTCCCGAACCGCTGCCTGAAGCGATTGATTAGTGTGTTTTATTCTTTGGTTTTCCTTCGCATGCAACCTTTATCATTTTAACTGCATCATGTTAGAAAATAAGCTACCTATGAATTCATCTTTTCAGAAACTAACAAGTTTAATTTTAATCGCCTTTTTTCCGGTTCTAAGCTTTGCCCAGGGCATTCGCGGGGATGGTAACATAGTAACCGAGACTCGTTCGGTTTCTTCCTTTGACGC
>NZ_JBARYM010000212.1:0-3146 GCF_049647865.1 Tunicatimonas sp.
GCTTACCGAAACCTCAAAATAAAACTATCAATCTATACTATGGAGTCTAAAGAATTAAATATTTCCCCCGTTGGACGGGTAGAAGGTGACCTAGATGTGAGGGTGTATATGGAAAACGGGGTAGTCACCCGAGCCCACACCCAAGCTGCTATGTTCCGCGGTTTCGAGAAAATTATGCAGGGTAAAGACCCCCAATCAGGGCTTATTGTAACCCCGCGTATCTGTGGAATTTGCGGTGGTTCGCATCTATACTGCGCTTCTTCTGCCCTGGATACTATCTGGAAAACCCAGTTAACCCCCAATGCCCTATTACTGCGGGCAATTGGTCAAGCGACTGAAACTATTCAAAGTATTCCTCGCTGGTTCTACGCTATCTTCGCTACCGATTTGGCTAATAAGAAATTTGCGAACAAACCACTCTACCAGGAAGTAACCAAGCGATTTGCCGCCTACGTAGGAACATCTTTCCAAAAGGGAGTGACCGCTAGCGGACGACCCGTAGAGGTGTACGCTTTATTTGGCGGACAGTGGCCTCACTCTAGTTACATGGTTCCCGGCGGAGTAATGTGCGCCCCAACGCTAAAAGACATCACCCGCGCTCACGCCATTATGAACCAGTTCCGCAACGACTGGCTGGAGCCAGTATGGTTGGGTGGGTCCGTTGAGCGTTACCTGCAAGTTAAAACCTGGGACGATTTAATGGCCTGGGTAGAAGAAAATGAGTCGCAGCGAAATAGTGACTTAGGGTTATTTATTCGGGCTTCCCTGGAGTTTGGTTTAGATAAGTTTGGGCAGGGAGTAGGGAAATTTATCGCCTACGGTACGTATCTGCACAAAGATATGTATAACTATCCTACCATCGAGAGTCGTTCTGCTGCAGTGGTGAGTCCTGGTGGGTTCTACGATGGCGAAAAGTACCACGAACTAGACCATATGCAGATTGCTGAACACGTGGAGCACACCTGGTTTAAAGACCATAAAGCAGCTCACCCGTGGGATGCACCGGTACCGGTTCCGTCGGGCGATTCTACGATACTTACTGAAACCGACTTCAACGGAAAGTATAGTTGGTCCAAATCACCTCGTTACATGACCCACGCGGCTGAAGCTGGTCCGCTAGCTCGGGTAATTATGGCATCCAACCCCGAGAACCGAGAGCACCAGAATCGTGATGGTCTATTCGGGGATATTATGAAGCAGAAAGGGGCGAATGTGTTTACCCGAACCCTAGCTCGTATGCACGAAGCTCCTCGGGTCTTCGAGTACATCAACCAATGGTTAGGTGAGATAGACTTGGACGGTGAATTTTACATTAAGCCAGAAGAGCGCGATGGTAAAGGTTGGGGAGCGACCGAAGCAGCGCGCGGTGCTCTTGCCCACTGGGTTGAAATTAAAAATGGAGTCATTGAGAATTATCAGATCGTAGCCCCCACCACCTGGAATGTGGGTCCTAATGACGATGATGGCAAGCCTGGCCCAATTGAAGCCGCCTTGGAGGGTACTGAAATTGAAGATACTCACGATCCGGTAGAAGTAGGTATGGTCGCCCGCTCGTTTGACTCTTGTTTGGTGTGTACGGTTCACGCGCACGATGCCAAAGATAACAAGGAGCTCGCTCGCTTTAAGCTGTAATAAATTAAGCGAAAACGTTTCATTCAATCAGAAGTAAGTGAGTATGACTACGACGGGAAGTAGTTCTCACCGCATTGCGATTATGGGTTTTGGAAACCCGGTTCGCAGCGACGATGCGGTGGGAACGTACGTAATTCAGCAGCTTAAAAGCACCCTCTCTGAACGGGAAGATATCAGCTTGTTTGATATGGGCACTTCAGCTTTTGAGGTGCTCTTCCAGCTAAAAGGACACCAACAAATTATTCTGGTAGATGCGGTGGTCAATACTGGTGATCCAATCGGTACGCTGTATCGGGTTCCGGCAGAAGAAGTGCGGAGTGCTCCGCAAGATGATCCAATGGTATTCTTGCACAGTATTAAGTGGGATCAAGCTTTATCGTACGCTAAAAAACTACTACAAGATGAGTACCCAGATAACATTCAGGTGTACCTGATTGCCATTGATAATACCCGTTTGGAAGTAGCCATGTCAGATGCCGTACAGCAAGCGGGTGACCGAGTAGTAGAGTATATTCTGGAGGAGGTCGCATGGACAGCATCACCCTAAAGGCATCGCATCTGTACATTCCGGGCGATATTGCCGCGAAGGTTTTTGGCGACGAGCAGCGGGCTTATCTCGCCTATCAAGCTGAGCGATCTACCTTATTGGTCGCTCCCGTGTCGCAGCAGTGGTTCTACAAAATGCACCAACCCAGCCAGCATATGCTGAAGAGCCGAAACCTAAAAGGAGACAAAACCATCGCTCTGCACGAAATTTTGATTGATAATGCACTGGATAATCAGGATCGTGAACTTGAGTATACGCTTCAAGATACTTCCGGTATTTTGAAGATCAGCCTATAATAATTATGATAATAATCTACCTAGATAAGAACTATCAGAACGAGGTATCAAAAATCGTTGGTTCGGTACCCCGTCTGTCGGAGTTGGTAACCATCACTACCGAAGATGCCTTAGCCGCCAACATAATTGTGGACGAACGAGGAATTACGCTGCCGCTGGTTTGGGATAATAGTGCTCCACCCTTTCTGATGAGTAGTCCCGCACCTCTACACGTTGAAGTGTTGCTGGGCTACATTTTCATTACCCTTGGAAACTACGCCGAAGCACAAAATTATCTGGCGCAGCACACCAAACTCTACAACGAAGTGATGAGCTTAGGCTGTTTGCAAACTAATCAATCGTTGCCCATTGAGGTAGCCAGCACTTTCAATGGAGAAAAGTATCGTGATCAACACAACAAGGCTTTACTCCAGCAGTACGGTCTTTGGCCCACTTCGGTAACGCTGGCCGACGTACAGCAGACCTACCAAGAGGCACTAGCTACGGCTCCAGATCAGGAACACTACGCTTTCACGCTGAGGCAATACGCTACGTTGCTGCTGGATACTAACCAGGGACAGAAAGCAGAAGAACTATTACAACAGCATCTGGCTCAACACTTATCAGAAGAGGCATCTTACGCGCTAAAGTCAGTGTTGACTAGCACCAAGATGGCGCAGTTATCCGTACCC
>NZ_JBARYM010000213.1:0-3643 GCF_049647865.1 Tunicatimonas sp.
GCCAATAACCTTACAATTGGAAAAAACAAAATTATGAAACACTATTTGCTATTCATCTACTTGGGACTATTTACACAGGTGACTCACGCCCAAAATCTATCCAAATTGATAACCATCGAAGATCAATCGTTTAAGAGCGAATCAGGAGTGGTGGTAGATGCCACCGTGGGAAGTCTAAAAGTGCCCGAGAACCGATCCAACCCTGATTCGGAAGAAATTTCCGTGCATTTTGTGCAATTAAAAAGCACTAATTTTAATCCCGAAGTTCCGTTGATCTATCTAGCCAGTGGGCCGGGGCAAAGCTGTACCTGGCAAGCGGATGATCCTCATTATCTGGAACGATGGCTGCCTTTCTTGGAGGTAAGTGATGTTATTCTGCTGGATCAGCGAGGAACCAGCGCGGGGTCGGAACGAGTGCTGTATATTCATCAAGAAGGTATACCGACTGATATTCTCGCTAATGAAGCGGCACGAGAAAAATATTTTGAGGAAATGGGACAAGCTGCCTTAGCTGACTTTAAACAAAGGGGAGTGGATTTGCACGGCTATACCACGCTGGAAAGTGCTCGGGACATAGATGATCTGAGATAGGCTTTATCTTACGATCAATTGTCGTTACTGGGCTTCAGCTACGGAACGCACTTAGGTCAAGCTTACATTAAGTATTTTGGCGAGCACGTAAAGAACGCGGTACAGATTGGGGTGGAAGGGCTAAACCACACCTTCAAATTGCCTTCTACGATAGACATCCAGTTTCGGAAGATCGCCCTAATGGCTCAGGCTGATTCGCAGATAAGGGCGATGGTACCCAACCTAACCGATTTGTACCGGCGAGTGGTTAACCAACTGGATGAGCATCCGGCGGAGTTGGAAATCAAATCACCGCTCACCGGCGAGCCGATACTGGTGAAGGTAGGTTCGTTCGGACTCAATCTGATTCTACGTATTGATATTGGCGATGCTTCCGATATTCCCGTTTTTCCTCGTTTGCTGTACAGCATCAGTCAGGGTGATTATTCTATATTGCAGTGGTTTGTACAGAAACGTATCGGAAACTTTTACGGAACGCAAGGCATGAGTGCCACGATGGATGTAGCCTCGGGAGGTAGTCCGAGTAGGTTGGCTAGAATAGAGGAAGAATTAGTAGTAAGTCCGTTTCAGGATATTCTGGCGGCTTTAATGGACTCCGACTGGCCTCATCCTGATCTGGGGGAAGAGTTTCGCGCCCCGCTAATCAGTAATATTCGTACCCTGTTTATGAGCGGTACGCTGGATTTCAATACCCCGCCCTACCAAGCCGAAGAAGTGCGCTGGGGTTTTTCCAACAGTAGCCACATCATCGTGGACAATGCCGGACATGAGCAGATACTGACGCATCCCCAAGCCACCTCCACCATTATTCGCTTCTTGAAAGGAGAGAATGTGGATGATGTAGCTTTGTTTTATCCACCGTTAGAATTTATTCCGGTGAAAGGAAATCCTGGAAATTTATCGCATCCTTCTATTCAGTCGCTCGACTAAATCATTGTGTAGAAATACTCATTAGAAACAAACGTGCTCCGGCTGGCAGCAATTCTCACTTTAGAAAATATCCAACAAAACGTGCCGCGCCACGGGGGCCGTCATTCCGGAATCCCCGGCTACAGCGACGAAAATGTCCAGCATACGATGTCAGGTTATAGTTTTGCGACGGGGGATTCCGGATCATTTGCGTCGCTGCGCTATGCAAACGTCCGGAATGACGGCAAAGTGAGAACTGCTGTCCGGCTGGTAATTTTGCACATATCGTGCAATGGGCGAGCGTTTTGCATAAAACGTACAATAAAAAAAGCCGTACCCATCAGAATACGGCTAATTGATGGAATAGCTAATTTGGTTTATTCTATAACAACCTGTTTCTGCAAAGTACCTTCTTGGTGGTGGATATGCAGGTAGTAGGTACCCGCGGGAAGCTTACTAGTATTCAACTGTATCTCGGTATCTTTGGTTGAGTCGGTTGCTACTACTTTCTGTTGACTATTGTAGAGCTTCACGCTAAACGAGATTGGCGCAGAAGATGTAGTTCGTTCGGTGAACATAGAGGCGGTGGCCAATGAAGAATCCGCGGGTGGAACTTGCTCAATGGTCAATTGCTCATTAGCCGGGTTAGGGTACACCATCATACCCGAAGCACAACCAGGGGGTATGGTAGTAGTGGTGGAAGCCGTTCCGCAGGGTGTACCAGCTTCTACTCTTAGAGTTCCACCATTGCAACCGAAAGGAATTGTGATAGTATTGGTATTTGTCACTGAGGTAAATATTAAAGAACCGTTTCGGTAAAATCTGTACGGGGGCGAACCGCCCGTTACGGTGACATCAACCTGACCGAAAGGCCCGGTGCCGAACCATGCAATGCTTATTGAACTTCCCACCTGAAACGTTCTGGATACAGTAGTCGTGCCGCATCCGCCATTGATAGTAAAGGTTAATGTACCCTGACCCCTGACACTACTACTGGCAGCTCTTAATGTAGCAGCTGTTCCCGTCCCCGTATTAGTAGCGAATAGGTTGGCTGGAGTAGCCGACCAAGTAACAGTAGTTCCAGTAACTGGTCCATGGCGTAGATTATAGGTTGCATTAGAGGTGCACAATGTACTAGCTCCATTTTCTATAGCCGCAATACGATCGGATATCCAGTCACAAAAACTAGAAACGCGAGTATACAATTGTAGAAAATCAGGTCGCGCACATCCTATTCCATAGCTGATAACGCCTGCTAGTACTGGTGCTGGTCCATCACGAATAATTAGGGGCCCACCGCTATCTCCGAAACACACTCCTGTACCTCCGGTACCCATAACACCAGCAGCAATCATATTGCCAGTTACATCAAGATCATCATCCGGTGCTGGTAAATTATTATACTGAGCAACCGCCGTAGCGTTGACCACGATAGGAACATTAACAGATTGTAAATGGTCTGGCGTTGACCCTCCTTCTGCTAATTGTCCCCACCCGGAAACAGTAGTGATCACTCCAGCATTCGTAAGTCCTCTGGTAACATCGTTAGCAGTTGCATAGCGAATACCCTGCACATTAGCGTTAAACGTTAGGGGGGTGTTTAATCGTAGTAGTGCTATATCGTTATCAAAGCGGCTATTGGCATTGGTGCCCCAATTATTATGGCGAATAATTTGGGTTACAGTTCTAACCTGTCCACTATTTCTATTGCTGCGAAGCGTAACTCCGGCAAATACCTGAATTTGATTGGCTTGGTACCGCACTCCGGTAAAAGAGTTTTCTAAACAGTGGGCAGCAGTAAGTATCCATCCGGGAGCAATAATTGTACCCCCACATAGCCCTCCGTTGACATCTAGTAGAACTTGCCAAGGTACTGCATTAATGTTAGCGTTTGCCCCTCCCACAATATTGGTTGTAGGACCATTAGGTGTTTCAATTGGTTTCTTAGGGGTAGTCTGGGCGGTAGCACTTATGCTAACGATAGTGCTAATAAGGCATACCAATAGCTTTAATGAAATGTAACACTTTTTCATTATCGATTAGATTATTGTAATTGTACGGGTTATTCTACTGTGAAAGATACTTCCAGTCGGATAGAGTCGGTTTCGCTACTTTGGATAGTGAAACCGGTATAGTATTCACC
>NZ_JBARYM010000214.1:0-6217 GCF_049647865.1 Tunicatimonas sp.
AGCTCCGGTAAGGGGCGATTGATCGCCGATTAACTGCTGGTAACGATCATCCTGATTGGGAAAAGTATGGACGACCAGATCGTGCTGGTAGGGATCGATCTGTCGGACGTAGGTTGCCACTTTCTTAACTTCCTCGATAGGCTGGTTATTTTCCTCCCCTAGATTCCAGTTCAGGGCCAGATGGTGCCCGAAGCGAGCGATAAGTTCTCGGTAGTACAGCTTGCCTTCGGTGCCGAAGGTACCGTTGTCCATTAAATGATCCGTCTCGGTTTCGTGGGTTTTGAAGTGTAGAAACATACCTTTTCTCTCAGCATAGTCAAATATTCGTTCCCATTGTTCTAATTTAGAAACATCCAGCCTAGTTCGGTGGAACATAGTTATCCAAGCTTCTTTGTTTTTCTTGACGTTTGCGTACTCTTCATATTCTGCTTCCGGTACTTTTAGCAGGTAAGGATATACATTCCGATCGTCGCCGTCAACATTAAAAGTGAGGAAAGAGAAGACGTTTAGATACTCCGAAGCTAGGTAATTAATCGCTCCGAGCAGATTCTGCCCTTTACCTTGCTGCCACGAAAACTCGGATGCCTCTTCATCAGCATCCTGCTGGTGTGGTTCCCAGCTTTTTCTCAAATCAAACACATTGGGGGTAGCGTCAATATCCGCGTAAGCCAGCAGATTTTCCGGGGCGTCTACTCCGAGCTTGATGAAGTAGTTGCCAGTTTCGGCGTATTTTAAATAGCGTTCGCCCACGTAATTCAATCGCCCCTGTTCCCGGTTATCCGGTAGCGATTTATCGGAGTCGGTGATGGTGAAGCTTCCCGATAGCCCATCCATGAATTCGGCACTAGTGGCCTTACTAATGTCTTGCTGAATCGCAACTTCTTCCCCTTTCTTAAATGATACGTTATACGTCCATTCACCGGTTTGGTCGGGGGTGAACCGGACCATCCACTTATTGCCCTCTTCGGCACTAGTTTCGGCGGCGTTGCCATCGGCGGCGTAAAAACCAGGCACTCGATAGGTTCGGGTTCCTTGAGTAAAGGTTACATCCAGACGATAATATAGGAAGGGGTTTTCATCGGCCAGTTCGCTGGTTTCCGGTCCGTCGAACACTAAGGTTATTTTATGCCATTGCTTTAATTCTCCCTGAATATCAACTTTCGCTGATTGGCTACAGCTAGCTATTATGATTGTTATAGGTAATAAGAATACTCTTCTAAGCATTTGGCTAGCGGGTAGTTGGTTATTGAATGTGAATTACGTATTAGACCTCATCGGTGGTAAGATATAAGTATTTGATTTTCAATGCTCTGCCCTTGAGCCGGGCGGGCTTCTACTTTTCCATCGATAAAAAGTAGACAAAAATCTAGGAAACCTTGAAACCGCCGGGCGGCCCCGTCGCTTCGCTCAAACACCAAGTTTTCCCCTTTACACATAAAAAACTCTTATTACATTGAGGAAGGACTTTAGCATATATATTTTCCAAATCTTTCACAGTAGTAAGTTATGATTTAGAGCTCAGGTGTAATACAATTTTTCTTGAACACCTGAACACCTGAACACCTGAACACCTGAACACCTGAACACCTGAACACCTGAACACCTGAACACCCTGAATCTATTCCGCAGAAAGTCGTACTCGAATAGTTTCGCCGTCTTCCGCCATTAAGTAAGCCGGAATGCGGATTTCCAGTCGCTTCAAACCATCAATCTGTCGATCTAGTTCTAGTGGTGCTGGGTCTAGTGATATCACCGATACCATTAATTCGGGGTGGGAGATGTTCTCGAGCTTTAATTCCTTACCGTCTTGCTTCAGCGTAGCTCCCCCGTCCGTGATGTCTACGTCGGCGGTGGTCATTAGCTGCCAGGTGATAAGTTGGGTAGAATCACTGGGTTTAATTTGATCTTCAATCAGTAAGGATTGATTGTCTTCTTTTACGAACCGACGGGTGGCACTAGATGCTTTCCCGCCAAAAACTGCCGACATATCAATGGTAGCTTCGGGTTGTTCGCCATCCTGAAAATCGGTGATGGAAGCAAATCCATCTACGTGGTGTAAAGCGTTGTTAACGGTGATCGTACTATGCCCGTAATTATTTTTAGTAAGTAACGTCCAGCGTTCGCACTCCTGGCAGCGACCCCACAGATTGAATCCGGTTTGCTCCAATGCGTTATACGACTGGTTGCCCGGATCAACTACCCAGCGTACGTCGTTTACTTCAAAGACAAACGATCCGGCGTCCATATTTCCGTGGTTTACCGAACCCCGACCACCTTTTCCGCCGAAGTAATAGTTGTGCGAATTACCTGCTTCGGATCGGAAAAAGACTACTGGGTTGGAGCCATCGCCCTTCCATGCTAAGGGTAGATCTTTGCCACCATCTTCATCGAACTGCGATAGCCATACAAGTCCGGCTCCTGCCGACCGAACTAATTCGCCCATTTCTGCTGGGTCGCGCAGAAATCGTTCTTTCTCAAAATATACATCATTACCGGTTTTCGTGGCAAACCAAGCCAGCGTAAAGTCACCGTTCTCGCTACGCCGGTCGCCGCAGTCGGCAAAGTTATAGTACCAGCCTGATGGTGCCATACTGAGCACCCGGAATTCGGCACTTTCCTTAAAGGCGGGGTAATCAGCCAAACCAAAATCAGTACCGAACGCACTTTCTAGCATGGAGGCTGTAAGCGCAGAAAAGCTAGTTCCGTAACTCCAGTAAGTTGACCCTTCGGGGTACACGCCATCCGGGCCGTATTCTTCCAGGGCGTGAGGCATACCTTCCAGGGCCCGGTGAATGGTTTCAGCCGCCAGTTCCGGTTCCTGCTCAGCCACTATAATAGAAGCGGCGATCATACCTCCGTGGCACACCTGATTCCAGTTGTTGTTACCATCTACCCAACCGGTGTTGCCTTCCTTATTGTAGCTGGGCTTAATCCCTTTTTCAACGAGCGAGGTTTTAGCTAACTCAACGGTAGATGTTGGTAAGTCTTCCCCGGCCCAGTCAACGGCTAAAGCCACTGCTAGCGACATCTCGCCCACGTCTAGGTAGTGAGAAGGATTCCAGTCGGAGAAGTTGCAAACGGCGATTACTTCGTCGTTGATGCGATCAAGTACTTTTTGGTTTTTATCCATCCGGTAGACCATTCCCAAAATATTCATCCGGTAGAGCATCTCCCGAGAAATCCCCAGTAACCTTCGTCCCTCCATTTTGCGCTCCAGCAACGGTTGCTGCTGAATTTCTTCAGCGTTGAGCTTAATGGCTTCGTACATATTTTTCACCACCTCATCGGACTTCAGGTCTTTTTTCAATTGCTTTTCTATGGCTGGAGTAAGAATTAGTCGTGGACTGCCTTTGCGGAGCTTCTTTTTCAGGTAAGCAACGTTCATCGGGTTTTCTAACTTCACCGGATCGTCGTTCACCGAATTAGTAGGGTCATCATTAGCGAAGGAGCTCAGCGGAGTGACGATGGCTAGGCACCAGATGGTGAATAAATAGATAAATTTGAGTCTCATTTGATATTAGGTTTGTGTATTGTATCAGAAATATACATGATTTTTAGTTATTCGGACTACTGCGCAGTTCGTAGAGGTATAACTGACTCGGCTTGGGCCAGGGTTTTGGACGGGGTTTGTCCCGGTTCCGAGGAAGAGTTTCCCACTTCAGTACGTAATTAACTGACTCGTTCGAGCCTTTTCCCTGATCGTTAGCGGTTTGCATTGTTAGATCTGGAAAATCGCCTTCTGCTTCCATGGTAGCGGTAAATGGTTGAGGTTTAAGCACCTCCCCGCGTACCTCCAGGTTCTGGTTGAGCAGAAATGTGCCCGTACCGTACTTAATATGATCGAAGCCCAGTTCGTAGAATCCGTCCTCCCTACGGTTGAACGGTCCTATTCGAACTTCACTGTTGATGCTGCCGTTTCCCGAAAAATACCAGCGGTAGTCCCAGTCTGTTACTTGCTTGATCTGCCACTCTTCGTCCATCAGTTGAGCGGTATAGAATTGCAGGTTTCCGGCATCATCGTATTTGTGATAGGCAAAAATCGGCTGGTTGTCTTCATCTAGACAGAGTTTGGCAGCCAGATTAATAATACCACCCTGAACCGGAATAGGATCAACCACCACCGACTTATCATCTACTGTCACGGGCAAATCTATTGGCTGCCCAAAAGCATTGTACCAGTGCAGCATATCGGAGCTTTTCATGTAGGAAAGATCGTGATTAGTAGAGCAGTCCGGGGTATCGCGCCATACCCAGTACATATGGTACCAGCCATCTTCCCGTAAGCTTGGTCGGGAGGAGTAGGCGTTTACCGAATCCTGTCCGTCGGTTAAAGGAGTATCCACCAGGCGGGTCCATTGCTGAGTATCGCTATTGTACTTGTTGTAGATGTCGTTGCCATTACCGCTACCTCCGTCGCGGTAGCGGAAGAGTAGTTCGTTTTCGGCGGTATTCATAAAGACCGGATAGGTGCATCGGTTTTCCTCAGTACCTACCATTTCTTCTATCTGTACCAGCGTAGTAATATTACCCGGTTCGGCACTTCTAAAGTAGGTCAATCCGTTTACGTGCATATTTCCGGATAAGTGGATATAGCCTTCCTTATCCATACCCAGCGTGAGGTAATTATGGCTATCCCACCCTAGTATAGTGCTGGTTCCTTCCTGCGACTCCCGCTGGTGCGGTGGTATTTTGTGAAGCTCGAAGGTATCCTGATGCAGATAGCGTTGCCCGACTATCATGTGGCGTTCGTCATTGTAATAAGCAATGTACTGCCGGTCTTCATTGGTTAGCAGACTAAAGCCTGCCGGGTGACCCGCCCACACCTTATCAATTTCAATAATACGCTGAATTGACACTTGATTATTTCGCTCGTCAATAGTGATAGAATCCTTGGAGCTATATCCTAGTGCAGGCTGGGCCAGTGTTGGTACGACGAGTAGCCAATAGGAAATTAGCAGAAATACGGTACCATGCAGGAGCTTCATCGGAGTAGATTTATAGGATAAAATACCCATTTAGGGTTTAAACAAGAAAGCCCGCAACGGTTGGGTCACGGGCTTTCGTAATGCAGAAAACAATAGTTTTCTATTAAGAATAATTACTCACTAGCTCCCCAACCTGGGTTTTGACCGAGATTAGGATTCTGAGAAATCACAGAAATAGGTATTGGCCATAAGTAGTGCTTACTTTCGTCAAAGATAGGGTCTGCGTAATCGGTGCCAGCGTACACATCCAAATAGGGTACTCCATCAACTTCAAAAAGGCCAATGGTTGACTCACCGTCAGGATCGAACCGCTGCTGGTTGGAAGCATCCCAACGCATACCTAAATCTTTGTCTGCTAGAAGTTGCCCCTGCGCCCAACGGCGAATATCATCGTAGCGGCCACCTTCCATAAATAGCTCCACGCGACGTTCCCGACGGATTTCAACGAGCAAAGGCGAAATTCCTAAATCGGCGTAGCGAGGGTCCATTTGAGGACTCATCGTCATAGCGGGCATGCCCACGCGAGCTCGTAACAGGTTGACACTCATATCAAGATCACCTTGAGTGATTGTACCTAGTTCAGCTTTAGCTTCTGCGTAATTAAGTAAAGCTTCGCCAAATCGTAGGATAATAGCCGGAGTGGCCGAGATATTATAAGTAGCGTGAGCCGCAACTACATCGTATACTTTAATAATATGATACCCAGTAGTAGAAGACTGGCCGGGTTTGGTCTGCCCCTGAATCTTAGGATAGTCAGCTACCGCAGGATCAGTATTACCGTACTGATAAAAAGCTTGATCGTCGGGGTGAAGAACCGTTTGGCGCAAGCGAGGGTCACGATTCTCGAAGATGTTTTCAAAGACTTCATCACCCTGATACTCTGTTGAAAGGGTAATAGGCAAACCATCGGTACAAAGGTAGTCTTCTACCATGTCTTTAGTAGCACCCCCATTGTAACCTCGGTGGTAGTTCTGCACGTGATTAGTGAAAATTCCTAGTTCGTAGCGTCTCCAATACAAAACTTCAGGATTACCGGAAAGGTCGGTCATCCGGTGAATTGCGTTATAGTCCATGGTTGGATCACCGGTAGTGTAAAGTGAATAAGGGCCGCTCTCCATCAATTCCTGAGCCGCATCGGCCGCGGCTTGAAACCACGGGGTAGGATCGCCTAAGTTATGGTATTTCTGCCAAGTACCCTCGTAAAGAGCAATTCGGGACAACACTTGTAAAGC
>NZ_JBARYM010000215.1:0-1960 GCF_049647865.1 Tunicatimonas sp.
CACTAACACAATAGCTACAATTACGATTTGCCCGAGTTCTAAGCCTAAATTGAAGGCCAGCAGTGGTACGGTGATATCTTCTTCCTTTCCGAGCAAACTGCGAAGGTAGTTGGAGAAGCCCATTCCATGAATGAGTCCGAAGAAAAGTGCATAAGCATAATTTAGTTGAACTCTTGACGGAGAGACATTCTTCTGGCTTCGCAGGATATTACTAACCGCTGTAATAAAAATAGTCACCGGAATAAGAAACTCAATCAATGCTACATTCACTTGTATAATATTGAGCGTGGCCAGTGCCAATGTTATTGAGTGCCCAATGGTGAAAGCCGTAATTAGAATCAGTACCTTCCGCCAGTCGCGTAGCATGTACAAAGCACACAAAGCCACAACAAACAGAATATGATCATAGCCAAGAATATCCAAAATATGGGTTAGCCCCAGGTTGAAATACAGCGAAAAGGTAGACATGAAGAGAAATTAGTCCGTAAAGAAATGAAAAAAACTCTTTCTTTGTTAGCTAATTCCTAATAAGAGTAGAGACAGGCTGCCAGAATCACAAAAATGCAAATTATAGCTAATATTTTGCTAGGGCAATTAGAAAGAAAACAATGAATCTTTTATATTTTATGTTGTTTTTAAACCATCAGCTTGTCAACCTGCTATTTCTTACCTACTATTATTACATAAGCATCCACTACCAATCCGATTCAATGAATCAACGTATAAGAAGTAAAAGAAGAACGTATGAATAATTTCATTCGTGCTGTGTGCATTGCTGTTGGAGTTTTCTTCTTCACTGCTTCGGGAGTAGCCCAGGTATTTCACCGTGGCTTTCGGATGACGAACAACCGAGCTAAGCGAGTATCCATTCCCTTTGAGCTTCAGAGTAACTTGGTCATTATTCCCGTTCAAGTTAACGATGGCGAAGAGCTAAAATTTATTCTAGATACTGGAGTTCGCACCGCTATTTTAACGGACGGTATGTACGTAGAAGGCATTCCTTCCATCAATGACCGAATGATCAGCCTGATGGGTGCAGGTAATAGAGGCGAGGTGAGTGCTTACGTGAGTAATGGCATCTCGTTTACTTTACCAGAGGGGGTAGCTGCCGAAGGCAATGCTATGCTGGTACTCAAAGAAGACTACCTCCGCTTAGATAGTTACTTAGGCACTCGAGTACATGGTATATTAGGCTATGAGATTTTTAGTCGGTTTGTTGTTGAGATCGATTACATGAAACAGTTAGTGGTGTTACACAAGCCTGAATCGTTTAAGCCCTCGCGTCGCTTTACAAAAATTCCGATTTCAGTACAAGACACAAAACCCTATATTGACGGAGTACGCTTATCCGTGAATGATTCTACTACCATTACTGCTAAGTTGATGATTGACACTGGGGCCAGTCATGCGCTGATGCTCAATATGAAAAGTAGCGATTCTATTAAGGTTCCTAACCCTCACCTTTCGGGGTATTTAGGGCGAGGATTAAGTGGGGATATCTTCGGCCATATGGCTCGGGTATCGGAGCTAGGTATTGATGACTACACGCTAGAAGGAGTAGTTTCTTCCTTTCCGGAAGAGGGTGCTTTTTCGCAGGCCACTCGCAATCGCGTTAATCACAATGGGAACATCGGTGGCTCGGCTCTAAAACGGTTTCGGGTAATTTTCGATTACGCTAATGAAACCTTATATCTTCAGAAGAATCGCTACTACCGCCGCCCCTTTGACTATAATATGAGTGGGATAGAACTGATCACCGTGGGACCTTTACTGGAAACGTTCTTAGTAAGTAAAGTAATAAAAGATTCACCTGCCCAACGGGCGGGCATTCAAGAAGGGGATATGATTCTTTCCGTGAACGGACTACGGTTTCCCGAACTTAATTTGGGACTGTTCAGTACAATTGTCAGTCGCCGTCCGGGCAAACGCATCCGCATGAAGATTTACCGCAACGGTATTC
>NZ_JBARYM010000216.1:0-8301 GCF_049647865.1 Tunicatimonas sp.
TTTGAAATCTCCCGTAGTGTGCGGGGGCAACGTTTCCTATACATTCGTAATTACCTGCCTCATCTACCGCTAACTCAGCCTAACTTTTATACTGATCAATCGGAAGTGATGGTAGAACTCCGACGAGTTTTAGCCGAAGGGAATCTGACTGCCGCCCAGCAACATATGTGGGCACCCAGTCGTCCCGCTGAAGAACTGTACGATACCGAAGCTGACCCTTATCAGGTAAACAACTTGGCTGGAAACCCAGAGTACGCAACAGTACTGACCGATATGCGAGCCGCCCAGCAGCATTGGGCTATCGATACCCATGACTCAGGATTAATCCCCGAACCTATGATGCAAAGGTTAGCAGAAGGTAGTACGATCTACGAAATGGTACGGGATACTACTATTTTTCCTGTTCATAGCGTACTGAAGTTAATCAACGGTATTCAGATAGACGGTAATTTTGAAGGTCAACAAATACAGAATTACGACCCAATTTCCCGATTCTGGTTAATGACATCGCTGCGGCCAAGCATGTTTCTAACCCCTTCGGTACAATCGTGGCTACAAGAATGCCTAAATGACTCATTTTCTTCCGTACAAATTCAGGCAGCTAAACTACTCTGCAATTCTGGCGAATGCGATGATGCCCTTCCGGTACTTACTAAACATCTAGACAGTGGGGGAGCAACCATACTGATGGCCGCCCGAGCCATTCAACTGCTGGGCGAGGTTGCCAAACCCATGTTGCCAGAAGTGCAAGCAACCCAGGAACAGTTATGTGAGGTAGCGGAAGACCGGTCGCAGTACTACGAACTGTACGCTTGCTGGGCCTTATCGGAGTGGATGAAGCAGCCAGGATTGTAAATAATTGCTGAAAACAAGTTAAGTATGGGTGTGTTAGTCTAACAGTTAAGTAATTTTGTAGAAAATTGACCACTAAATTGAGTAGTATTCGTTAGCTAGGTCAGTTACTTACACAGTTCAGTATCCAATTCCTAATCCTCATGAATAAACGTAAACTACTGGTCTTAGGACTGTTTGTAGTACTTATCGCCGCTGGCTACATTGCTATGCGGCAATTCGCTGGTATGAAAGAGCTGCCTCCCGAACGTCCCAAACGAGTTTCGACGAATTTTGTCCGGGTTAACGAAGTCACCTACCAAGAAATTGACACCGAAGTAGTAGAATACGGACGTATCACTTCCTCCCAACCATTAGATTTAATTGCTGAGATAGGTGGCCGGTTGTTTGCCGGTCAGGTTCAGCTCAAGCCGGGGGTTAACTTTCGGAAGGGGCAACTTATGTATCGGATTAATGATGCCGAAGCTCGGCTGAACTTGCAGGCTCGCAAAAGCCAGTTTTTAAATCTGATTGCCTCCAGCCTACCCGATTTTAAGATTGACTTCACCGAAGATTATCCGGCCTGGCAAAAGTACTTTGAAAGTATTGAAATTGATAAATCGCTCGAGCCGCTACCGGAAATTACCACTAACAAAGTCAAGACCTTTTTAGCGACTAAAAACATTCTGGGGGAATACTACAGTATTAAGAGCGGAGAGGAAAATCTTCGAAAGTACTACCAATACGCTCCCTACGACGGCAGTATTGTTAATGTTAATCTAGAAACCGGAACGGTGGTCAATCCGGGTGCTAATATTGCCAGCATCATTCGTACCGATCTGTTGGAGCTAGAAATTCCAGTAGACCCTAAAGAAATACGTTGGGTGAAGGAGGGGGCAGAAGTGCAGGTCTCTTCGGAAGATGGCTCTCAAACCTGGCCAGGGGAGGTAATTCGCATTGCCGATTTTATAGATCCTACCACGCAATCAATTAATGTTTACGTGGGAGTTAACGCTCAGCCCAACAGTGGTTTGTACGACGGGCAGTACTTGCGCGCTACTATCCCTGGTTCGCGATTGGAGCAAGCCATGCAGATTCCCCGGCGGGTGCTTATTAACGAAGATCAGGTGTACGTAGTAAAAGATGGTTTGCTACAGGCGCGCCGGGTTAATATTGAAAAAATCACCCAAGACCAAGTAGTGATCAGTCCGCTGGAAGGAAGTGGATTAAATACGGGTGATAGCCTAGTCGTTGATCTGCCCGCCAATGCCGTAGAAAATATGCGAGTGACTACCAACGTAGAAAGCAGTGCACCCAGCGGCAGCCGCCCTCGCAAAGCCGACAACCAGTCTGATTCCGTTACTACCAAAAATCGCAGCGAAACATGAGGAAAATTATAGAGTTTTTTGTGCGTTACCCCATTTGGGCTAACGCTATTCTAGTTATCATTGTCATTTTTGGTGCGCTTAGCTACACCAATATTAATAAGTCATTCTTTCCTGAACTTCCTTCCAACCAGATCGCCATTCGGGTAACGTATCCGGGGGCTTCGCCGGAGGAGATGGAAGAAGGTATCACCATCAAAGTAGAGGAAGCGTTGAAGGGAATTACCGGAATCGAGGAAGTCACTTCTACTTCCTCCGAGAACTCCGCCACCATCAATATTGAAACCCGCGACGACTACGACCTTGATGAGGTGCTGGCCGAGGTAAAAAATGCGGTAGACGGCATCCCTTCCTACCCAGTAGGGGCCGAACCACCCATTGTGATTAAAGACCGCGGTAGCTTCAGCTCTCGGGCAGCCTTCCTAACCCTGCGCGGTCCGAACGACCTGAAAGCTCTGAAGGAAAAAGCCGAGCAAATTGAGAGCGATCTGCTCAATTCAGGTGAAATTTCCCAGGTAGAAGTGTTTGGGTATCCTCCCCTAGAGATTTCTATTGAGGTCAACGAAGCCACCCTGCAACGTTATGACTTCACTTTCTCGCAGGTGGCCAATGCGGTGCGCTTCAATAACCGGGATATTTCGGGAGGCTCAATCAAGACTTCGGAAGAAGAAATTCGCATTCGGGCTAACTCCCGGGAATACGCTCCCGAAGAAATCGGCCGAATCGTACTACGGGCCAACCCCGACGGAAGTAATCTGCTGCTACGCGATATTGCTAATGTCAAGTTTCAATTTGCTGACACTCCCAATAAATCGTATTCCAACGGACAGACATCAATCTCCATCAGCGTACTCAAGCTACCGGAAGAAGACTTGCAGGAAATTTCGGGTTTTATCGGAGAGTATCTGGAAGAATTTGATGCCCAAAACGAAAACTTTGAACTGTTCGCCAGCTTCGATTTCAACACCCTGCTTCAGCAGAGAATTAGCCTACTGACCAGCAACGGGCTGGTAGGATTATCTTTAGTACTAGTAGCTTTAGGATTGTTCCTTAGTTTGCGACTCTCGTTCTGGGTAGCGGTAGGCATTCCTATTTCGTTCCTCGGCATGTTCATCGTCGGTAGCTTGGCAGGTATTACTATTAATATGCTGTCGCTGTTCGGAATGATTCTGGTTATCGGGATTCTGGTAGACGACGGGATTGTAATTGCCGAAAATATCTATACTCACAAAGAGATGGGTAAGGGGCCGGCCCAAGCGGCCATCGACGGAACCATGGAAGTGCTTCCGGCAGTGTTCACCTCAGTAACTACTACAATCATTGCGTTTATTCCGCTTATGCTGCTAGATAATCAGGGCTTTACCACCGAAATGTCAATCGTGGTGATTGCCTGCCTGGCCTTTTCGCTGGTAGAAGCGTTCTTCGTACTACCCTCTCACTTAGCCAGTGGCAAAGCCGAAGACGCTGATCACAAACCTAAGAAAGATCGTATTCGGGGTGGACTGGATAGAGGAATTAAATATCTGCGCGACAATATCTACGGTAGTGTTTTGCGACTACTGATTCAGTGGCGCTGGATATCGTTCGCTATACCAATATTTATCTTCATGGTAGTATTAGGTATGATTCAGGGTGGACTGATTAAGACCACAATTTTTCCCTCTATCCCTTTTGATGATTTTGAGGTATCACTAGTACTAAATCCGGGAACGCGGGAAAACATTACTGAAGATTACTTGCACCGTTTTGAGACCGCTGTTTGGGAAGTAAACGAAGAAATTAAAAAAGACCGAGAGGATGAAACTTCCTTAATTGAGACGGTAAGCATGAACGTAGGTAGCAGTGGTGGACGGGGAGCGGCCGAACGAGGCAGTCACGCTGGGCACCTCCGGATCGACTTAGCTGATTTGGAGCGGGTAGAAGATATTTCCAGCTTTGAAATTGCTAATCGGGTACGCCAGCGAATTGGGGCAGTGCCCGAAGCCCAAAAATTTAGTGTGGGCGGACAAAACCGCTTCGGAACACCATTTTCGCTGGCACTACTAGGTAGTAACCTGGAAGATTTGACGGCGGCCAAAGAAGAAGCCAAAGCCGAAATTATGGGTCTGGCTTCGCTCAAAGATATTAAAGATAATACCGCTACCGGCCAGCGGGAGATTCAACTTGAGCTACGGCCCCAAGCGTACTTCCTAGGATATTCTCAGCAGGATATTACCCAGCAAATCCGGCAGGCATTTTTTGGAGAGGAAGCCCAGAGGCTGATTATTGGCACCGACGAGGTACGGGTGTGGGTGCGCTATCCCGAAGAAGACCGGCTAACAATTTCGCAGATGGAATCGATGCGGATTAAAGACGGGCAGGGCAACGAGTACCCGCTACGGGAACTAGCCGATTACACCATTGACCGAGGGGTGATGAACATTAACCACTTCAACGGGAAAAGGGAGGTGCGTCTGGAGGCTGACCTGGTTGATCCCTACGAACCGGTTCCACCCATTATTGAGAAGGTGGAAAGCGAAATTCTGCCGCCCATTCTGGCCAAATATCCTAGTGTGACCTATTCCTTTGAAGGGCAGTCGCGCCGGTCGGCCCGTACGGTAGCTTCCTTTGCTAAGGTATTTCCGGTAGCCTTTATTATGATGATCCTAGTCATCACCTTATCGTTCCGCTCGCTTTATCAAGCCATCTTAATTCTACTGCTTATTCCGCTCGGATTAGTCTGTGCCGCTATCGGGCATGGCATTCACGGGCAGCCGATTTCTATGCTCAGCATGTACGGCATGATTGCTCTTTCGGGAGTCATTATTAACGATGCGGTGGTGATGCTGGATAAGTATAATCAGAACCTACGAGAGGGAATGCGAATAGAAGAAGCCGCCTACGGTGCGGGGATTGCTCGGTTCCGGGCTATTCTGCTCACCTCAATTACTACGGTAGTGGGGTTGTATCCACTGATTCTAGAGAAAAGTTTCCAAGCGCAGTTCCTGGTTCCCATGGCCATTTCGGTAGCCTACGGAGTAATGCTCGGCACGCTAATGATTCTACTGTTCTTCCCGGTAATTATGCTGGTGTTCAACGATATCAAGCTGTACATCAATAAAGGTATCGGCAAAGTGAAGCACTACATGAGTCCCGATGAGCCTTATCGCTCGCCCGATAGCGAAGACGTAGAACCGGCTATCCGCGAGCAGCGTCGGTTGCAGCAAGCTTAATGAAAATGTGAGATGTGAAAGAACGAATAGATTATTAAATCTTGAGTAACTATGAAAATAACAGGAAAGCTTACAAATCTCCAAGTTGAATTGCTTGAGCTGTTTCAGTACGATCTGAGCGATAGTCAATTGGAAGAGGTTAGGTCACTATTAGCACACTATTTTGCTGAGAAAGCTACTCAAGAGATGGATAGACTGTGGGAGGAAAATGACTGGAATGAAGATACAATGCATCGGTGGGCCGACGAGCATATGAGGAAAAAAACCAATACATGAGATTTGTTCTAGATACGAACGCCTTACTAATTTCTATTGCCAAAAAATCGCCCTACCGACCTATTTTTGATGCGTTAATAGAGGGTAAATTCACTTTATTATTGACTAACGAAATTCTGACTGAGTACACTGAAGTTATAGAAAGTAAGAGTAATAGCTTAGTAGCCTCAAACATAGCCGAACTGTTAGTAAAATTGAAGAATATAGATTTTGTTAATGTATATTTTCAATGGAATTTAATTGCCGAGGATGATGACGATAATAAATTCGTAGATGCTTTTGTATCAGGGAGAGCGGATTATTTAGTGACTAATGATCGACATTTTAATGAGCTAACTCAAATTTCATTTCCTAAGGTAAATATTATGAAAACAAAGCAGTTTTTGGCGTTAATATCTACCCTTTAATTCAGTCATTCTTTTTATTCTATGAAATACTTAACTCTCATCTTACTTTGCTTTTGGAGTACTTTCACAGTACAAGCTCAGGAGCAAGAAAACCTCTCCCTCTCCGATGCTATCCAAATTGGTTTGGCCAACAACTTTGATATTCAGATTGAAGAGCTCAATGTGGAAGTTGCTAAAAACAACAACAATTGGGGAGCGGCAGGACGCTGGCCCACTATCAGTCTGAGTTTATCTCAGAATAACAACTTTCGGGATGTGGAAAACCCAGCGGGCTTCCTTCAGGGATTGACTATCTCCAATGATATCACCCCCGGAATAAATGTTAACTGGGTACTGTTTAGCGGTTTCGCAATCAATATTCGGCGGGAGCAACTACAGCAATTGGAAAACTTTACGCGGGGTAATGCTCAAGTAGTCGTCGAGAATTCTGTTCAGGCAATTATCAATCAGTACTACTTAACCCAGTTGGAGCGAGAGCGATTGGATGCACTAGAAACCGTATTTTTGCTATCTAAGGATCGTTACGAGTATATTCGGCTAAAAGGAGAACTAGGTAGTGCGGTTACATTTGACATACTTCAGGAGCAGAATGCTTTTCTAACGGACTCATCCAACTTGGTTACCCAAGAGATAAATTTCTTAAATACCCGTCGTACGCTAAATCTACTGATGGGTAAAGATGTGACATTAACGTATGATCTAACCGATAGCTTAGCGGTAGAGTCCACTGCGTATGAGTTAGATGATCTATACGATCGGATGATTTCCAGTAATCGTAATTTGCAGAATCAGTATATCAACCTGGAAATTGCTCGTTCTGATACCCGTCTGGCGAAAACGGAGCTTTATCCGCAGCTAAGTTTCAACGCTGGCAGCGGCTACACTTGGCAACGACAGGATATTTCCAACGCCCGTTTTGCCTTTCCTGATCCTGACCGACCCCAAGTAGTGGGGGGGCGAACCCTTAGCTACGCCGCCGGGTTTACGCTGAACTACTTACTATTTGATGGAGGCCGAGTACGCCAAGCTATTGAAAACGCCTACACCCAAGAACGCATTGGGCAGGTACAGATTGAACAACAGAAATTAACGCTACGTAATAATCTATTGGCTACCTACGATCTGTACAACGTACGTAAAAAACTCTTATCCATTTCAGAAGAAAATATTCGGGCGGCGCAGCTTAACTTGGATTTATCCGAAGAACGTTTCCGCAATGGTACCATCAATTCCTTCGACTATCGCCAAATCCAGGTAAACTACCTCAATACCGCCCTCACCAATATTCAGGCTAAGTACGATTTAATAGAATCGGAAACCGAATTACTGCGTCTCACTGGGGGTATTCTGAGTGAATACGAGAACATAAATTAAGCTTAGCTTGATTGATCGAAAAACGTATTATTTTTGGGATAAATACGTAACTATCAAATGATCAAGCGAATTAAAGCGGCCTATCGCCAAAGAGTGAAGCTAGCTATTGACTGGAAATCTAAGCTTATCGATTTTTTTATCGTAATCTTGGGCATTAGTCTGGCTTTTCAACTAAATAGCTGGAATGAGACTCGGAAGGATAAACAACGTTTGGGAAACTATCTGGAGAGCTTTGTACTGGATACCCAAGAAAACATTGCAAGCTTGCAGCATACATTGGAACAAACTCGTCTGTTGAGAGAAAGGGCAGATACCATAAAAGCCCTGATTGCCTCAAAAAGGTTTGTGGACCCACGATTAGGTAATACGTCACCCGTTATGACTAGTTTTATTGAGTATCGTCCGGTAGCCACCACCCTAGAAAACATTAAGGAATCGGGTGACTTTGATTTGATAAGGGATTATACGCTTCGAAAAAAGTTGGTGAATACGTATAAGTCTTTAGAAGAAAGCAAAAGCCGCGAGCAGGCCACCGAAGAATACATCAGAAACTTTATTAGCCCATATTTTTTTAATAAAGTAAGGTACAGTACTAACTATCCGATAGACACAACGGACTTCTCCACTGATCATCGTTTTGAGAATATTGCCGTTGCCTACAGTAACCTAATGACTAATCAAATTATCGAATATGAAAGTGTGTTAGAGAAATTACAAGACCTTGAGAAAAGCTTGTCAGAGATAAGATGATGAAAGACCTATGAAAATAACTTAATCTATGCGCCGTTCCGGTACCATTGCCACTAAAAACTTCCC
>NZ_JBARYM010000217.1:0-1853 GCF_049647865.1 Tunicatimonas sp.
GAAATAATCATTTCCTTGTATAACTCTTCCTTTTACTCTTTGTCCTCTACCAGAAGTATATCCAGTACAATTATCCTCTCCCGAAAACGCTTCTAATCTCGCATTATTGCTTATATCAATTACCTTCTCTTCAAATATGTGAACAGACACACTACGTATTGAACCACCTTTTTCAATTGATGAAAGCAAGGACAATTTCTTTTCATCACCACCATGAATAATATACAATGAATTTCTTTTATAGCAGTATAGATCTTTACCAATTTTCGTTAACCCACTTGAGTTTAAGGATTTAGCGTGGTCGAATTTCACTATTGGTATATTTAGCTCATAATTACCACTATCTAACAATACAAAAGAGTGGGCATTGTTAAGAATATACTCAGAATACCAGAAATCATCATTATGCTGCATTAACGATACAACATCAATACTATCCATACTTTGGATTTGATCAAACCATATATCCTGTTCTTCATTTGCTTGATCGTACACGCTTCGCAGTGAAGTAAATCCTTCAAACTAGCTCTCCCAAGTATCCAAGGTTGCATCGTCAGCATTTTTTAAAGATTCCTGAATTTCCTCAAAGGTAGCTTGGTCTTTAAATTCCAGGTAACCGTTGGTTACCCGCACGGTAAAGTCTTCGTCGGCTACGGTGGAGGTAGCTTCGGTTAAATCATCTTGCGAACAGGCGTAGAACAGGGCACTAAGGCCGAGGGCGCATACAGCCCAAAACGAGAATTTTGAAAAGTGTAACATAATTGAGTAATTATAGGTTGAACATAGCTTCAAGGTAAGGGGGGGGCAGACTTCCTAATAAAAGCTTGACTTTTCTATATTAAGTTTATGTTAAAATGGTAGTATGTATTTATAAAAATGTATTAGTGACGAATGATACACTGAGTAGATTTACTTACTAATTATTAAAAAATAAGACGCAAAAATTACTTTAATAGAATAATAATGCACTAAAAGGTACGCAGTATTATAATACTACTATTGAATTATTTGAACAGAAATCGAAGAAATACATACTATAATTCACTATACTATTGCATGTACTATCTCTGTTCGGTTGTTGTTCAATTGTAACCGGGTAGGCTAATGAAATGGTAGATTAGATACTAATCACCGTAGAACAACCAATGGCAAGCACTTCTTATGGTACTGTGGTTCACAAGAAGTTAACGAACCGGGGTTGGAAAACTATATACCATATTGCAAAAAAGGTTGGCTTTTTTTTACCGGATATTTTTAGTGCTGGTGTTAATCTTTGTTCTTGCTTTTAACGGTCAGTATAACACCACGCAACGCTCATTGCTATACCGAAAAAATGAGCAAAGCAATTGTAGTTTAATAAAACTTTAAAAAAGAAGTTTAATCAAACCACCTTCCAGTACTACTGCGACTTTCTAACTCCGCTTCCAACTCATCAGGAAGTTCAGGAAAAAAATCAATTCCGGTATAAGCTTCTACATTATCTATTGATTCTACAAAAGCTTGGGGTGGTTTTGAAGTATTTTCGTTGGGTAGTAAAAAGCCAATCGCTTTAATCTCTGGCTCTCGATAGTCTAGCAGCACCTTGTAGTAGTAATCGGGTACGCTTACTCCGTTTTCTCCAATCTTCTTAGGATCACTACCAAATACTGGTCCTGTCACTACGTATAGGCTACCATTGGCAAGTGCCCAACCCCGCACATCTTCCTCTAATTCTCGCCATACGTCACGGTTAAACTTACGGTTCTGCGGACTCATATTTGACATGAAAAAGCTTTCGCTCATCGCTTCTTCCGAAAAACCCATATCTCCCGCGGGGGCTAGGTGTCCCCGGTCGTAGCCGGAGCGTCGGTAGT
>NZ_JBARYM010000218.1:0-2281 GCF_049647865.1 Tunicatimonas sp.
CCGAATACAGTGGTTGCCGTTGGCTTCTACGCACATTCAACGTTTAGCGACCTTACCGTTTCATCATCGTGACCCCTTTGACCGTACTATTATTGCTCAAGGGTTAGTAGAAGAAGTTACGATTATTACCAAAGATACCATCTTTAGCAACTACGGGGCATCCACTCAATGGAAAAACCAAAGCACATGACTGATGTAGCCATACGAGTAGAAAATCTGGGTAAGCAATATAAGCTGGGGGGTCAAAAATCCGCCGTATCCACGGGGGGCACCTTCCGCCAAAGCCTGACGCGCTTGCTACGGAAGCCGGAAACCGGACCAGATCGCCGGGCGAACCAGAAACCGGATGTAACTGCTCTGGACTCCGGTATCCAGACTCCCGATTCCAAGTTCTGGGCCTTGAAAGGCATCAACGTTGAAATTAAACGGGGCGAAGCCGCCTGAGCGTCCCCGTAGGTATTACTGGGCATACTATATCAGGTATCAAACACTGGGAAGCAAAGTTTAAAAAAATTAACGTATTTTAACGATCAAAAGAAGAAATGAGTGCTATTGCGTTAAATGATCATATTGAGTCGACTCCAGATGTAGTAGGTGGTAAGCCTCGTATTGCTGGGCGGCGTATTACGGTAGAAGATATAGTTATCTGGCACGAACGTATGGGCGAGAGTGTAGACGAGATTGCTACGAAATATAAACTAACCCTTTCAGATGTCTATGCGGCACTAACGTACTATTACGACCATCAGTCGGAGATCGACCAAAGTATACGGGAAGGCAAAGTATGGGTCAACGATTTGCGAAGTAAAACAATCTCAAAACTGGAAAAACGTGCCCTATGATATACGCTTCTATACGGATGAACACTGCGCCCATGCAATCGCTGAAGGGTTGAAAAGGCGAGGGGTAGATGTACTCACTACCTATGCAGCTGATATGTTAGGCGCATCGGATGAGGAACAGCTAAATCTAGCAAGTAAAGAAGGTCGGGTTGTTTTTACCCAAGACAATGACTTTCTCAAAATGCACGCGGCTGGAAGCAACCATTTCGGTATCGTGTACGCTGAACAAGGAAAAAGTATAGGTGCTATCATCAGGGGGCTCATGCTCATTTACGAAGTGCTAGACCAAAATGATATGAAAAACCATATAGAGTTTTTGTAGTAAATTATGATCGACGTAGCCACAACGGATGTAGCCATACGAGTAGAAAATCTGGGCAAGCAGTATAAGCTGGGGGGGCAAAAATCCGCCGTATCCACGGGGGGCACCTTCCACCAAAGCCTGACGCGCTTGCTACGGAAGCCGGAAACCGGACCGGATCGCCGGGCGAACCAGAAACCGGAATTCAGTAGTTCCAATCCGGACTCCGGTTCCCGGACTGCGGACTCCACCTCTTGGGCCTTGAAAGACATCAACTTTGAAATTAAGCGGGGTGAAGCCGACCGGCAGCCGTCGCTGGATGGTGTCCCCGTAAGCATTATCGGTTGCAACGGGGCCGGGAAGAGTGCGCTGCTGAAAATACTTAAAAGGGTTTTCTTTGGTAAAAGGTTAAGGAAATCTTTTGTAAATGTCCTTGCGGTGCGAAAAAGCAGCAAAGATAACCGTTGGTTGACCAGAAGCATCAGGTTCAATGAATACCCCAATGCGATAGTTGCCCGCTCGAATACGATAAGCTGTTTTATGTCCCTTCAACTTTTGGAGGCTTCGGATGCTAGTAAATTCTTCAGCCTGACTTACTTCATCAATAACCGACAGTATGGTAGTAGCCAGATGTTGATCTTTAAGCTGGTTAAACGACTTCTGAAAGGACTTACTGATCTCAAAATTCATAGACCAGCTTCTTCCCTTAATTGGTTAAGGAATTTCTCTTTCTCAGAAGCGCTGAGGGTACCCGATTCGCGGGCTAAGAGCATTTCTTTCAGTAGACTCTGGTCTTCCTCTTCATTAAGTAAAAGGATTGATTGGTCATTTTCAGCTAATATTTCAGCAATTTCAAGTAGATTTTTCCCTGCTTTGCTACGGTCGTCTACCACAATGATATGTTTCATAGTCTAAATATACAAAAAGTAAAATAGTGTGTAACCAACCATTTACTACTCTAATACAATAAATCCTATGACTGATGTAGCCATACGAGTAGAAAATCTGGGCAAGCAATATAAGCTAGGCGGCCAAAAATCGGGATCGTTCCGCGAAAGCCTATCCCGAATGTTTCGGAAACCGGAGCGTGACAACCATTCACCCTCTACCGCTCACCCTGTACCATCTTCTGAGTTTT
>NZ_JBARYM010000219.1:0-7608 GCF_049647865.1 Tunicatimonas sp.
TTCGAGATGGTAACATCGAGATGGTGGCCGAAACCAGTGTACTGGAGGATATGGATTTATCCGACTACCAGGTACTTCCCGCAGAGGGGCAACATATCTATCCAGGCTTTATTCTTCCTAACACCACCGTGGGTTTAAAGGAAATTGGCGCCGTGGGTGCTACTGTAGACGAAGCCGAACGAGGTATGTTGAACCCTAACATTCGAGCCGTAATTTCCTATAATACCGATTCGGAAATTATTCCTACCCTGCGTTTCAATGGTATTTTGTTAGCTCAGACTACTCCGCAGGGTGGTATTATTCCGGGTACTTCTTCCGTGATGCAACTGGATGCCTGGAACTGGGAGGATGCGGTAGTACAGCCCGACGATGCGATGCACATCAACTGGCCCGGCCGCTTTCGGCAAGAGTTTGACTTCGCTACGTATACGGTGAAGCGGGTAAAGAACGAGCAATATGACGAACAACGCCGTATGCTGGAAGAATTGTTTGCTGATGCTACCGCCTACCTTGAAGTAGATAAACCTGAGGAGCTAAATTTAAAACTGGAAGCGTTGGGTGGTCTGCTCGACGGTTCAAGAGCCCTGCATATTCATGCTGACGAAGCCAAGCAGATTATTGAAAGCATTCGTTTTGCCGAAGATCGTAAGGTGCAGCGTATTGTGTTAATCAGCAGTGGCGATGCCTTACTGGTAGCAGACTTCTTGAAAGCCAGAAATATTCCTGTTATCGTAAGCAACACCCATGTGCTACCCAATCGCCCCGGTGATCCGGTAAACCAACCTTATGCGCTGCCCCATCAGTTGCAAGAAGCGGGGCTAACGGTAGGTTTGGGCTACGAACGGGGCATGAATGCGAGTGCTCGTAACCTACCTTTCATAGCGGGCACTACCGCCGCCCACGGCGCTAATAAAGAAGCTGCTGTACAGCTAATTACTCAAAATAACGCCCAGATTCTTGGTATCGGTGACCGCTACGGCACGCTGGAGGAAGGCAAAAGTGCTACATTGTTTGTCTCCGAAGGTGATGCTCTAGATATGCGAACTAACCAAATTACGAAGGCCTTTATTGATGGAAGAGAAATTACGCTTCCCGCTATGCAGCAGCGGCTATACGAAAAATACAAAGCTAAATACGAAGATGAACCACTGGTGCAAGAAGGTGAAAAGCGCGATGTAGGCAATGAGTAGCCAGACCTAAATGGTGAAAAAGGTTCGGTACATTTTATTATTCCAAAGAAAACTACTGCTGCCAACGATTGTCATTTCTTTGTTACTCGGCTTCTTCGGAAGTAGCATGAGCGGAGGAACTTTCAGTACTAATGCAGGATTGGCTTACCTGTTCGTTCTTCCGTTGTTTCAGTTCTTCGTTTATGAGCTTCGGTATGCCAATGAGTACTATTTTTATTACAACATGGGTATCAGCAAAATCATGCTGTGGGGCGCATGCATTGCTAATGTATTCATCGTCAATGTGATAATTGCCCTACTGTGAGCGAGCTTCGGGCAGATAGTATTATAAAGAGTTTCGGAACCAAGCATATTCTGACTGATGTATTCGTTGCTTGTAAAAGAGGCGAGATCATTGGGCTACTGGGAATAAATGGTTCAGGAAAATCTACCCTACTAAAGATAATAGTTGGTAGGTAGAACATGTTCGTCCACCTACGGAGATGTAAAAGAAATTATCACTCACCACGACGAAGAACAGCTAAACCTACAGCTACAAAGCCGACGGACTACCTAGTATGCTTAAAAAGGGCGGTAACACCTGGAAAGTAGTTCCTATAGATGGCACCACTCGAAGGTACAGATGCAGCTACGCATGGAGATGGCCCCGCTACCGGGCTTCTTTATGGGGTGGATGATTAGGTCTAAAATGAGCAAAAATGTTGGTGACCTAATGGAAGATTTAAAATACTTTGCCGAAATGGGTAAGCCTCACCCTAAAAAAACCAAGTCACTACAGCAGTGGCAAAAGTACAAAGCCAAGAAAGCTGCTTAATTTAGCAAGAAACACTGTCAGAAAAGATAGTGTTTTCTTTTAGCTACGAATCGAGAGCATTCGTTTCAAACAGCTTTGCTATCAGCAAGATAAGTATCTATGAAATTCACTATACTCCGAACTAGCGAACACCTATTACTAGTTAATATTGTGCATCATTTACTTTCGTAAAACGGAAAAGATAATAGACAATTCTTGTGACGGCACCCAATAATTACCATCAGTAGTTTCATAAGTAATCTAATCCGATTATAACATAGACTAAACTTTAACACAAACAATCAATTTTGATACAAGGCTACTAGAATCTTAAATAGGTTGGTGTCCGTAAGCACCTATAGTAAACATACTAACTTAATTGCTGCATTACTATGAAAGTCATTATTACGGGCGCTACCGGCATGATCGGTAGAGGGGTTTTGCTGGAGTGCTTAGATCATGAAGCCATCAGCGAGGTGTTAGTCATTGGTCGTAACTCAGTTGGAATATTGCACCCTAAACTTAAAGAAGTTCTTCACCAGAACTTTGCCGACTTTACCTCTATAAAAGAAAGCTTAGTGGGGTACAATGCCTGCTACTACAGCTTAGGAATTAGTGCTGCTGGGCTGAATGAAGAACAATACTATAAAGTTACTTATGAGTACACAATGGCTTTGGCGGAAGCACTCTACCAGCACAATCCGGAAATGACTTTTATCTTTGTTTCAGGCCAAGGTACCGACTCTTCGGAAACGAGTAGTATAATGTGGGCCCGAGTAAAAGGTAAAGCCGAAAACGATCTACTCCAAATAGGTTTTCGGCAGGCATTCATGTTCCGTCCTGGTATTCTTTTGCCGCTGCGGGGCATAAAGTCTCGTACAAAGGGATACCAGTTTATGTACGACTACTTCATGTGGCTCGTGAAAGCTATAAAAAACATCGTACCTAATTATGTGGTAAGTACTACTCAGATCGGATTAGCTATGATTCAAGCTACTGTAGGTGGTTATAAGAAAGATATTATTGATCCTGAGGATATGATCATACTAGCTAAACGCTAAATTAAGATTTTTCTACTGTTAGGCTGTCTTATACATCTAAAGAATTGTATTAGACAGCATATGCTTTCGGATACTTTGTACCGGACATAGAATACGCTGAATAGCTACATTAGTATATATAGCACTGTTACTCCTCGGGTTACGCTTACTACTTTAGCGGACACTTACACAAAAACAGCATCTTATTGAAACACCTAAGCTACAGCAATAAATACTCAAATAAACCTCTCAGATTACTTAAGTAAAAATAACTGATGAACCAGAGATTATGCATTACCGAACAGGTATAAATACTTATTAATAGTTTAATTAAGCATATTATTAAATTTAAGTATTTATATTAAATAATGGTTAAATCATTAAATATCATAAAACAATAGGTAAAACCGGTTGTTTTATTTATGATACTTTAAGAAAGACTAACGTCTCTTTATAGAATTATTTTTATTACTCAGTTCCAATGAATTTTACCGAATTTTATTCAAAATCAGTTCCTTCCTCTATTGAAGAAGAATTTAAGAACGTCGTGCTAAACCAACAATATCCTTGTTTGGGAGCTAAAGCCGCGTTTAATACTGATGTCTACCGAATGGGCTACTACAACCAGCTAGGTAGTCGCGAAGCTGCCGAAGCCATGGCACCAGATCTTCGCAATTTTATTGCAGAAAGAGAAACTCTAGACAGCAACTTTACAACTTTTGTTGCATTCTTTGAGCAGCCATTATCCATGGAAGAAGAAGACTTTGAAAAGCTCCTCTGGCAGCAATTATCTGTTTTACATCGTTTAGACGATCAGCCATGGGATTCTTCAGTATCTCATAATCCTGACAGTAAAGAATTTGGATTTAGCTTTGCTGAAACTGCCTTTTTCATCATTGGGTTGCACGCGAACAGTTCACGTCTGGCTCGAAGGTTTACGCATCCTGCCTTAGTGTTCAATCTGCATAGCCAATTTGACATTCTAAAGGCGGAAGGTAAATATCAGAAGATGCGAAAGGTTATTAGAGAGCGAGATCAAAAATTGCAAGGGCACATTAATCCCATGGCGGCTGATTTTGGTACTGTTACCGAAGCACGACAGTACAGTGGCCGAAAGGTTTCTTCAGCCTGGAAGTGCCCGTTTTTACATAAAGACAATCGTAGTGAGTAACCGAATACCGCCGCAATCAGGGGCAGCTTTTGTGGTGAAAAAGGGTGAGTATCTTAAAGTGACTGATCCATCCGGTGAGCAGGTTTCGGATATGGTTTGTTTTAATCAGCACGATAAAAAAGAGTGGCTTTCATCGGGTAAGACCTTAGACTACTGCAATACATTATTGATTACGAAGGGGCACTCGTTATACAGCAATCGGAGCAATATTATGTTTGATATAGTAGAAGATACGAACGGGCGAAACGATTTTTTACTGGCTCCTTGCAGTCCTGAGACTTTTAAAATCATCTACGGCACTACCGATTACCACCCTAGCTGTTTTGAGAACTTGCATACCAATTTAGAGAAATACGGCATTACTCCCGATGAGATACCTACGGCATTTAATATATTTATGAACGTGCAGTTTGCCCCAGATGGTACACTCTCAGTAGACCCGCCCCTTTCTAAAGCGGGTGACTATGTGGTACTAAAAGCAGAAATGGACCTTGTAGTAGGATTAACCGCTTGCTCCGCCGAGCAGTCAAATAACTATTCGTTCAAACCTATTGAGTACGAAGTGCTGGATAATTTTTAGGCTACTTCGCTAATAACTAATTTGAATTTGCCGACTCTAGTCCTGACAATGTCATTTTCCTGTACGTAAAGAATATCATACTGTAATTGATTCCCCGCTAGATTACATAGCCTTGATTTCATCTCTTCTAAGCCCTGACTGCTAAAATGATTATTAACGACTAAGTTGATTGTAAACCGCTTTCTACATTTTTGATGAATTTGCGCTAATTCCAGTCCGTCGATGTTTGAGAACATTGCGCCCATGCGGCCAATTTTAGTTCCATCGGGTAACAGCAATAGATCATCGTGTCTCCCCACAATCGCCTTAACCTGATAGTTACTCCGATCTGTGCAGGGAACAATTGTATCGTCTACCTGGTACCGAATAAGTGGAAATGAAGTAGAAATCAACCCGGTAGCAATCGTTCTGTCCTCTTCGTATTCATTTACCGAGTACATCGGTAATTCGTAGTACTGACCGTCTTGGCGTTGCTCTAGGGCAATGGTTCGTTCCGCGTTTCCGTACCAATCTACTATTCTGGTATTAAATACTTTTTCTATTTTCTCTCGTTGGTGCTGGTAGACTTGCTCCGATGATGTAAAGATCGCTGGTACGTTTAGCGTTAAACCTCGGCTTTGAAAGAAATTAGCTAAAATCTCCACTGAACTAGGATAAGCTAAAATTGCGTAAGGCTCAAGCTGCTGAATTTGCTGGCAATACCAGTCAGCATTTTCTTCTCTCAGATTGAAGCTAGATAAATATAAGCAATTCGCGTGCGGATCATACTGCTTCATTTGCCGTCGGTCAAGAATGCCCCGCAAAGAAACCGTTTTCATGCCGGGTTGATAACCAAATAAGGCTCGCTGTGCCCAGATGTACGCTCCCTCCTTTAACGTTGATCGATAGTCCCGATATACAACTAATGGTGTTCCTGAAGTGCCACTGGTATGTCCTTTAGTTTTAACCCAGGGGTTACCAATGTATATTGACTCTAAGTGTTTCCTCACCTCTTTTTTAGTAACAATTGGTAAGTTACCTATATCGTCAACGGACTTAATACTTTGTATATTGACTCCGTAGGTAGCATACAGTTTCTGATAAAAAGAAGACCGCTTAACTGCCTGCTGAAATATAGAAAGAAACGCTTCATTTTGGCAGTGCTGAAGTTGGTTGCTGTCCCACTCTTTCTGTTCCAACACTTTTTTAACTTCCTGTTTGAAATAGGGGTTGTAGCGTAGATAGTAGTTGGTGAGATTTTTAGCTCTTCTTAGCATTTTCAAGTTGACTATTTTTCGTACTGTGCTAATTTAACTATTACAAACGAAATATTGTGGTAATATTTATATTATTTATAAAAAATAAAAGTTTTAGATGAGTATTATGAAAAGCAATCAGAACCTAACCGTAATTACCTGCTTACTTTACGGAATATTATTCTGAATTATGATTCCCAGACTAGTGAAACTTGGAAAGTTCGTACCCCATTCTTTAATTATGATAAGAAGATACTGTGCTATTTATCGTTTAATCGTGCCATCAAACAGCCTTACATCGGTTTGGTGGAAGCGTGTTTTCTGAATCATCGTTTATTGGAGAGCGAAGGACGTAAGCGTAGTAAAGTATTTTCTATTGACCCTAGAGAAAATATTCCAGTTGATATTATTAGGCAAGTTTTAGAAGAAGCCATTCAGGTTTATACTTAGCAGTTATAACAAAAGAGCCACTGCATTACCCGGGCAGTGCAGTGGCTCAATATGTTGGTGATTTAGTCTGCTATCTAGCTTCGTAACCGGGGTTCTGCACTTCTAGATTAGGGTTATTCAACATCTCCTGTAAAGGAATAGGAAACAGTAGATGTCTTTCTTGTAGCGCTTGATTGGAGTTCAGGTTCACGTGCCCCACAAAATCATTAAATCCTTTGGTATTCTCGTTGAACACTTGGCGTAAACGCACCATATCAAACCAGGTTTTTCCTTCGTAGGCTAGTTCGTGCCAACGCTCTTTCCAGATTAACTGTTGAAAACTTTCCGGAGTTAAAGCACCCAACGGGGGTGTTTCTAATCCGGCTCGGGAACGTACTCTAGCAAGAGCATCTCGAGCGGCCTGAGTAGGGCCATTTACCTCATTGGAAGCTTCCGCAAAAATTAGTAATACCTCCGCAAATCGCATGATAGGTACGTTCAGGTTATCCTGAGCTGTACCGGGTATTCCCTGCGTTCCGTTGGCAATTACGTTGAAGTGCTTGAAAATATAGGGCGCCCCCAAATCGAACCGCTCGCCATTTCCGTTCTCAAAGTAGGTAGTATAAAAGTATCCTTCCTGATCCACTGTTCGGATATCGCCCTCTTCGTATGATTCGTAGAAGGAGAAAGTAGGTACGGTACTCCCGGTTCCCGATGGTCCTCGATAAGAAACGGGCTTAAAGTTAGGAAACATATTACCCATTGGGTTGCTAGCTACCATATTGTTGTACTGAATCATGAAGATATGCTCTACTTGATTGCCCAGACGCTCATCATGCACTTCTAGGTAGGTATCAAACAAATCGAGGGGGCCTGGATTGTCGATAAGCTCTCGAGCTTCATTGGCGGCCAACTGGTAGTACTCGGTGCCTAAGTTCAGTGGAAACCCAGCCATCGTGAGGTATACTTTAGATAGCATGGCTTTGGCCGCTGCCTGAGAAACTCTACCGCTTTCGTTAGTAAAAGGTAGACCTGCACTTTCGGCATCCTGAAGATCATTGACAATCTGATCGTATACTTCTCGCTGAGGAGTACGCGACGGAAAGAAGTTCTCTGAAGAAGCAGTTTGGGGCTCTAGGACCAACGGTACATCACCCCACAAACGCACTG
>NZ_JBARYM010000220.1:0-3107 GCF_049647865.1 Tunicatimonas sp.
CTGTAATTGCCTCGGATCAGTCCGGGATAGGTATTCTGCTGCATAAGGGCTGCTTCAATGGCAATGGTGCCACTACCGCACATTGGGTTTATCAGGGGTTGAGAAGGGTGCCACTGGGTAGATAGTAATAGGGCCGCCGCTAATGATTCTTGCATAGGGGCTTCTACGGTTACTTCCCGGTACCCGCGTTTGCTAAGGCTTTCGCCCGAAGTATCCAGATAGATCGCTGCTTCCTCTTCTGTCCAGTAGAGAAACAAAACGGCTTGGTCGTTCATTGGTCCCGAGTTAGGCCGTCTCCCCTGGAGCTTCATAAAGCGGTCTGCTACTGCATCTTTTACTTTCAAATTGGCGAAACGTCCATCAGTAATTGTGGGGTGCTTTACGTACGACTGCACCGAAAAGTAGCCATCCAACGGAATCTGATTTTCCCAAGGGTAATCATAAATCGCTTGGTACAGTTCATCGGGGTCACTAATAGTAAGCGCTTCCAATTGATACAAAACCCGGTGAGCCGTGCGTAGTTGGAGATTAAGTCGCATGGCATCCAGCAGAGTACCTTCCGTTTCTACGTCTAAGCGGTTAATACTTTTGACCGGAAGGTTCAGCCTCTCAATTTCTTGCGCTAAGATCGGACTAATTAATGGGGCACAGGTAACAACAATTTTGCGGGTGTATGACATATTCTCTACTAACGCAAAAACTGACTAGCGTTCCTAACAAAACAGATTTTATTTTTGTGCTTTTATGATCCACCATTGCTTGTTGGCTATATTACTCAACTGTAGCTACTTGCTTTTGGTCAGCTAGCCAACGCACTATATTGTCTTCCAAAACACTAAGCGGTACGGTACCACTCCCCAGCACCACATCGTGGAAACTTCGGATATCAAACTGATCTTTCAGGCTTTCTTCGGCTTTTTTTCGTAGTTCCTGAATTTTGAGCTCGCCAATCTTATAGGCTAGCGCCTGCCCAGGCCAAGCGATATAGCGGTCTATCTCTACCACTACATCTTGTTCGCTCATGCTGGAATTTTCGCGAAAGTAAGCAATCGCTTGGTCACGGGTCCAGCCCATTTGGTGCAAGCCGGTGTCTACTACCAGCCGGATGGCCCGCCATATTTCGTACGTCAACTGTCCGTAGCGGGAGTAAGGGTCCTGGTACATTCCTAACTCAGGGCCTAGGCTCTCTGAATACAGCCCCCAACCTTCTACGAAGGCAGTGAACATCAGCATGGTTCTGAACTCGGGTACGTTCTCCTGTTCCTGCGCGATAGCTAGTTGCAAATGATGGCCGGGCACCGCTTCGTGGATGGCCAAACTCTCCATCCCCCACTTCGGGCGACTCTTGAGGTTGTACGTATTGGCAAAGAAGTAGCCGGGAGTGCCGTTTTTAATTGACCCGGGTTGGTAGTAAGCGGTAGTGGTAGCTGGTGCTTGGTAGGCGGGCACCTCAATTACCCCGTAGGGCAAGCGGGGCAGATGACCAAAGAGTTGGGGTAGCTTTGGATCAATGCGTTTGCAAATCTCCCGGTAGCCAGTTAACAGTGCTTCGGGCGTATCGTAGTAAAACTGCGGATCGGTCTTTAAAAATTCGTTGAAAGCCTGCATGTCACCGGAAAACGCTACTTCATCAATAATCTGCTGCATCGCTTCCCGGATGCGAGCTACCTCGCTTAATCCGATTTCGTGAATCTCCTGAGCGCTAAGATCAGTCGTCGTATTATTACGGATGCGTTCGTCGTACCAAGCTTCGCCGTTGGGTAAGTCCTTTAGCCCAAACGATGCCCGAGCGTTGGGTACGTATTCCTTCGCCATAAACGTAGCAAATTGCTCTAACGCCGGATTGATCTCTTCCGCGATGAGCAACCGCGCTTCCTGCTGAACCGATTCACCATCCACTCCTTCCAAATCAATAGTTTCGTTCAGCGAGGCTAGCGGAGCGTAGAATACACTTTTGTTGGGATCATCCGCAATCATGCTCCGTACTTGCTCGGGCACCTGAACTACGGTGGTACGCGGCATGACAATTTCTTGCTCGATACCTTCCTCAAGCAAACGTTGGGCATTTTTCATCAACGCCGGAATGCCTCGCAAGCGAGTTAACAGGTCATCTAGGTGCTCTTCCGACCGTTGGGGCATCATCTGTAGCACCGCGGGTATCATTTGGTGGATTCCCTGGATTTGGTCAACGACTAAGTACTGTTCAGGGTATTGAGCGTACAGATTATAGCTATCGGATACGTCGCGTTGAAAAAGTGCGTAGTTCAGCTGATTTTCTTCGTTTAGATCATCCGCATTGAATATCTCCCGAACTTCGTAGAATGCAGTTGATTCGTCGATAGCCTGTTGTCGCCCTTCGGGAGAAAGGTCATCCCACAAATGATTATACCCTTCCATACCCAAAAAAGTAGCCATCATTGGGGAATTTCGCTTTTTGCTTTCGGCGTACAGTTCAAAGAGTGTATTCAATCGCTCATCTTCCGAACTGAAATTATCTGGATCATTTACATACGCTAATTGTTCCTCTAAGCTGCCCTCGGGCATTTGCCCCTCGGGTTGTTCGGGTTCGGTACAGCTTAAGAATGAGACAAAAGAGAGCAGCGTGAGTAAGTACAGCGAGACTGATGGGAAGGTCATAGTGGAAAGGCTTTAAGTATTAATATAGTTTGCTATGGCTAATATAGTGCTCATCTAAGTAAGACGGTTGAGCTAACCTGAAAAACTTAAACACCGATGCCCGCGAAAATTCCCTCAAATGCATTCGGGGATTCTAATTAGAAACCTTATTTTTGCTGCCCCTTAAATCGAATGATTGATGAATAGTGAATGATGATTAGTAGGTGAGTTACTAGACTACATAAGTAACCATTTCTACTTGTAGCTCGCACGTTATTCATCACTCATTATCAATTATCCACCCCGGAACTTGTTCGGGATAAACTTTCAATTTTAAACTACTATGAATACCTGGTTTACCTGTAAAATAAAGTATCAGAAAATCGACGAGAAAGGAAAAGCAAAAAATGTATCGGAGATGTATCTGGTCGATGCGGTTTCGTTCACTGAGGCCGAACGGCGGATGTACGAAAAAATGGAATCCATGGTTC
>NZ_JBARYM010000221.1:0-3995 GCF_049647865.1 Tunicatimonas sp.
CGGACAATGTACAATCCTGGCTGCCAATCGGCTGTTTCTAACCTTGGCTGGTTCACCATTTCCTGGTTCCACATAACCTGCCCTTGAGCGTTGTAGATGGTAAGGCGATCCTGCTCCGTAGACAGACCAGTGAAAGTGACACTTTCTCCTATCTTTACCGGATTGGGGTATAGCCGAAGTTCCGCATCTGAAGTGACTTTGGCTCCCAAAGAAGGCGATGTTCGGGAAGCATTGCTATTTGCAGCATTACCAGTTTGGTTATTTAATACTAGGAAAGCAACCGTTTCATTAATGTGTTTAACTTCATTATCTCTGGACTGTTCTTCCTCTACTTTTACCTCAGCACTGCTGGAGTTCAACCGGCGGTAACGCAGTGTTGCCGGATCGCGCCCTTGATACGTTTGTATAGCAGCAAAAAATAGTGGGCCGGAGTAACTTTCTTGAAACTCTATCTTTCGCCACTGGTGAGTAAAGGATGTGCCTCCCGAGGCAGCTTCAATGTCCCAGTTATCTTCGCTGCCCGTACCAGAAGCTATTGCCACGTAGTGCAGGCTTTCGTCGGGCCGAAGATCGTCAGCGGCTTCTTCTTCCTGGAATTTAGCGTCAAAGCCAGTAGTAGATATATTTTGTAGGCGAGGAGCCGCTGCCGAAGCTTCGTTATCCGAAGCGGTTTGAACCAGTACCACGGGCGATGATGAAAAGCTCTGCGCGAAACTTTGGGTTTCAAAATTTTCATCCGTTGTAAGCCTACCGGCTTCTAGTTGAAGTCCACCGAAGGTATGATTGCCCTCTTCTATCACCAAGTAGTTTAATTCTTCCTCAACATGCCAACCATCTAGATAATCCCATTCATTTAGTTGCACCTCAAACGAATTGCTGCTAACGTTGCGTATCCGCACAGTAGTGGGCTGACTCCCATTGAATGTTGGCGGACTGATAATCACGATAGGTTGAGTGAATGTCTTGGTTAGGTTGACGGTCTGCCAGTAGGAGCGGCTACTCTGTTGAATATCAATCTTACCGGCTTCAAAGACCACCGATGCCACCGGCGGGTCCTGAGGGCTTAGCCAAGTAGCTAGGTTTTGAGCATTGAGATTGCCCGCTTCTTCAAACCGGCCGCCGACGTATAGTTTAGAACCGTTTAGGTAAAGGGTGTTCACGTAATTATCTACGCCCACGTCGGCATCTTCGCCTAACGCTTGCCAACCGCTAGTTTCGCTCCACCGGACTACGCTATTGACCACAATGTTATCTTCGGAACCGGTATTCAGGGCATTGTTAAATTGACCCGCTACGTAGATATACTCGCCATCGGTAGTCATGGTATTCACACTATTGGAAAGTCCATCCTCCAGTGGTGCCCAGGCTGACGCTGATCGATCCCAGCGAGCGATACGGTTTACCGTCTGACCACCCGCAATGGCGAAGTTTCCTCCGGCGTAGATGTAGTCGTCAGTGATCAGGATAGACTGCACAAAACCACTAGTTCCCGCACCCAACGCACTCCATTCGCTACCGTTCCACTGGGCAATCCGGCTAGCACTGTTTCCTCCGGCCGAACCGAAGTTACCGCCTACGTATAAGTTTCCGGCCTCATCTACCGCCATAGAGCGTATCTCGTTGTTTGTGCCCGCCTGCTGAGTGTTGCTATCTTGCAGCGAAGACCAACCGTTATTCCACTGGGCAACGTTGTTTGCTTCCTGTCCGTCGGCCGTAACAAACGTACCTCCTACGTAGAGCGTATTACCTGTAGTTGTCATCGCCAGTACCGCCCCGCTCACTCCGCCGTTCAGAGCCTCCCAATTTTGACTACTGCTGTACTTGGCTACATTATTAGCCGAGTTGTTTCCGGCGGTGGTAAAACTGCCACCTACGTACAACGATCCATCCGTGGTTAATGCCAGGGCGTTCACCACTCCGTTGGTTCCTGCTCCCAAACTCTGCCAGCCATCGGATGAAGTCCATTTCGCTACATTGTTTGCCGCCACTCCCGAACCTACTTGGCTGAAATTTCCTCCAATATATATAGTCTGATCGTCGGCAGTGACGATAGCATTTACTTCTCCCTGAATACTGCCTAATGCGCTGCTCCAATCGCCCACTCCGGCTACCGCTACTGCGTTCTGACTCGTTGAACCATCTTTTAAACGGTAGATAGAACCGGACGAGCCGTAGCCCGCAAAGTACATCTCGCCGTTGATATCCAATCCAAAGGTAGAGACGTTAATCGATGAGCCGTTGCTAGCTTTAAACAACAATTCTCGTGTGGCTTCTTGAGTAGTAGCGTTGTAATCCAGTGCCCAAACTCTGCCGCTGACATAGTCCCCAAAGATGTATTTACCCGCAATGCTGGGTGAGGTACTGGTTACCTGTGAGCCTCGGTATACGTAGCCCCCCGTAACCGAACGATCTCCGCTAGAGCGATTGTAGGCGAATGCCGGGAAAATAGGGTTTTCCGGGTCGGGAACATTGGAGTTGTATACTGAGTTGCCCTCGTAGCGGTTCCAACCAAAGTTTCCGGGCTCAATGAGATTGATTTCTTCAAAGGAACCTTGACCGACATCGCCACCCCACAGACGGCCCGTAGGCGGGTCGAAGCTCATCTTCCAGGTATTGCGAATACCCCAGGCGTAAATCTCGTCCAGCCCATCTTGTCCAACCAGCGGGTTACTCGACGGCACTTCGTAGCGGCCTTCCGGGGCTAGCCCATTAGCATCGGCGGGATTGTCGCCGTTGAGGTCAATATCCAAACGGAGGATGCTACCGAAGTACGTATCCGTGTTTTGACCGTTTCTTTTCGGATCACCGCCGCCCCCGCCATCACCAATCGAGATGTACAAGTAACCATCGGGACCAAAGGCGATCTTACCCCCGTTGTGGTTGCTGTTGTTCTGATTTTTTACGGCACTGAAAACGATCTGGCGAGACGATTTATTCGCCTGATTCGGATTACCGGAACTCACTTCAAAACGCTCTATAATAATCTCGCTGGTGCTCCCGGCCGCCCGCGTGTAGTACACGTAAAAGAAGCCGTTCGCTTCGTAATCAGGGTGAAAGGCTAGTCCCAGTAACCCCAGTTCTTGACCAACATTAAACAACACATCCGATTCTATATCTAAGAATTGCTGGGCTGAACTGATAGAAGCATTATTGTCAGCAACCCGAATATTTCCTCGTTGTCCCACCACAAACAGTCGATCGTCGCCCGATACTCCTGAGTTCTGGATTTCAACCGGAAACTCAAAGGTGAGGGCCGGAAGAGCATTCTCAAACGTAACCTGAGCGTAGCTTGGCGAGGCCAGCCAAAGGCTTTGACTCAAGATCATTAATAGGCTAATTGCGTAACTTCGCCAAAGAAACGAGGGCGTACGCTGCTGATTTGATCTACTACCTTTCCCGAAGGTAGCAAAATGATACATTGGGTTTAAACTTGATGAATTGGGTTGATTTACTAGGCTTGCCATAATGTTGTAGGTTGATAAAAAAATAGGTAACTCGTTGTAAAAACTTATGTAAAGCGACTTTAATAACTTTTAATCAGTTTTCCGCGCACCGTTTGTTTATTGGTAGTGATTCGGTAAAAGTACGTGCCTTCTTGCCAGCTAGTAGCGTCAATGGTGGATAGGTCTTCAGTATCTCCTGTCCACCGATTCCGGTATACTTCTCTACCGTTCACGTCCATAATTTGCACATCAAGTTCGCCGGAAGAATGCCCCGTAGGTAGCGCAAGGTGAATTTGATTTACTACCGGATTAGGATAAAAGACAACCTCCGGCTGCGAAGGCAATACTTCGGGATCAGCCGATGTAGCTTTTTCTGTATTAGCTATTCTAGCGGCGGAAGTTTCAGTGTTGGGCGTAAAGTATCGGGTAGGAGATAGCCGTAACCAGTCTACGTTCGGGCCACTATCGCCGATAGCCAGCAACCGCACTTGATGCTCCCCGGCCGAAATAAACACTGGCTTAATCTGAGTGGTTACCCAGTTACTCCAGCTT
>NZ_JBARYM010000222.1:0-22821 GCF_049647865.1 Tunicatimonas sp.
AATAAAATCTTCCTCTCGGGCATCAAGACCTAAGTCTCCGTCCCCATCCTCAAAAGAAATTTTAATCACCAATGAATCGCGTCCTCCTACAGCATCAACGAAGTAAAGTTCTTCAATATTGGTAACGGCGGGTACCACTGAGAATTCAGGTTCGTCTACGCAGGCAGAAAACCCTATTGTCAAGAAGAAGAGGCTAAATATATAGGAGCTAAGTTTCATACAACTGTGTACGTCTAATCTTTGATGTCAATATAACGCGATTGAGTTGATTTTTGATATAAGCTACGCTACTTTTCTTGATGAATTTTTCTACCTCGTTTAAAAGCCAACTTCTACAAGCAAACGCTGAGTCATTTGAGCGACTAGCATTAGCACTATTCCACTGGCAAGCTCACCATAATCCAATTTATAGAGCGTATCTGTTTTATCTGAAAGTTAATCCGAATGAAATTGATGATTTTAAACAAATTCCGTGTTTGCCGATAGAGTTTTTTAAGTACCACCGTGTACTCAGTGGTGGTGATTCTGAAGTAGTCCAGATTTTTGAAAGCAGTGGTACTACCAATCAAGTCCGAAGTAAACACTACGTTCCTGACGTAGCTTGGTATCATCAAGTTTGTGAAGCAATTTTCGCCCAGCTGTGGGGTAAGCTTCAGGACTATCATATTTTTGCGCTACTTCCCTCCTATCTAGAACGAAACAATGCCTCGTTGGTATCAATGACTGATCATTTCATTCGTGAAAGTCAATCTCCTTATTCTGGTTTCTACCTAAATAACTATCAGCAGTTGATTGATACCGTAGAAAAAGCTCGACAAACAAAAGGCTCAGTACTACTGTTGGGAGTTACTTTTGCCCTGCTAGACTTAGCCGAACGATATTCTCTCAATTGGCCGGAAGTTATTATAATGGAAACCGGAGGAATGAAAGGCCAAAGGCAAGAGCTAACCCGACCCGAAGTACACCAGATACTTCAGGAAAAACTAGGGATAGCTTCAGTAGCCTCTGAATACGGGATGACGGAACTTCTTTCGCAAGCTTATGCCTATAAACTGGGACGTTTTACCTCACCGCCGTGGTTAAAGGTAATAATTCGTGATATTTATGATCCTTTTACCTATGTGAAAAGCGGAAAGCAGGGTGGCATAAACATTATTGATTTAGCAAATGTAGACTCTTGTGCTTTTATTGAAACGAAAGATTTGGGACGAGTCGTATCCAATAACACTTTTGAGGTTTTGGGCCGATACGATAATTCTGAGATACGAGGTTGTAACTTAATGATATAATCACAACAAAATTCATATTATTTTTACATATGTACTATTTTATGTATATTTGTAATAAAATGAAGAATATTATGAAGAAATCTACATTGCTAATCGCTTTAACAATAGCACTTGGTTCATACGCTTGTGCCCCTAAATACACTTGTCCTGCTTACAGCAGTAAGAATGTCAAACCAGAAATTCCTACTGAAAAGCCTATGTAAGATAAATAGGTCACGAGTGACAAATTCGCTGATGTAGGCCCGAAAATGTTGAATGTTACTAAAAATTATACATCAATATTGTTAATAATTTGGCGAACCCGGTCTTCCGGCAATTGGTCGGAAGCACCAATAGCATCGTAGTCACCGCGTAAAGCTTGTAGAATTTGCCGTTCTCGCTGAATTTCTTTTTCCGATCGGTAACCTTGATTCTGTAACAGTTGCTGTATTTGATTATCCTTGGGCGCTTTCTTTAGAAAAAATAGCCCGGAAGCTAGCAAAGAAAGCAGAAGCCACCGCCGGTTACTTACAAATGTTAATATTATTCCGCTGAGAGAAAGGACTACCGAGCTATTTTCAATTATTTTCTCTAGCGAAGTTTCTCGTTCAAGCTGATCGATCCGATGGCTAATGAACTGAGTATGATGCGCATAATACAGTAACCGCCGCTGAAGTATTAAATTTTTCTGATTATCTACACGGCGATTTTCTGAAATACCTATTCCATTAGTTGATGACATATCCTTTTAGGTTAGATGGAAAAAAAATTGTTCTGGTAACAGTCACAAAATAACGTAGGTTTCCGTTGAGATTCAACAAAAACAGAAAGTCATTTCGTTATACAGATTGACCGATTTAATCAGTAACAAAGTTTGGCGTAAGGGCAAAATGAGCATTTGCGTAGATCGTCGGTTTGGTTAAACGCTACTGTTGCGTCAAATAATTCTTGCAAAAGAGTGTGCAACTCTTCAATAAAGGGTTCTTGCCAAGCTGCAAAATCATTCACGGCCTGCTTACTCACGTAGATCCGAGAATCAAAGTCTTGGCTGAATAAATCTTTTGCGTTAACTAATCCGGGTACGATCTTTCCCTCGGCCGAATGCTGACGGTACAGTAAGGCATAGAATAGTGCCTGAAAAGCAGCCTTATTGCGTTGTTTATTTTCCCGATCAAATAGCGAACTTAAGTCCTTCGTTTGTTTTTCATCCCGCCCGGTTTTGTAGTCTAGTACCCGAATAGTAGCATCTTTTTGATCAATACGATCAATAATACCTCGTAAGCTTACAGTTGTAGTTTCCTCTTCTTCGTTCTGAATAGTAGTTTCCCAAAAGTAACCTCTCCCCTTATCGCGCTCTAGGCTAATAATATCGAAAGGAGCATATTTGGAATCCATCGCCAGAATCTGCCGCGCCATTTTCAGTACAATATCATGTACAATCAGATTTCGTCCGTCTAATTTAAATTCAGCACCCTCCGGCTGGCCGTAATGTTCTTTGAAAGCCGCGGTTACTGCTTTTGTCAACTGTTGCCCTTTCAACTCGTCTACAACATTTGCCGTAACTGTCCGATTCTGATCATTGATTACTGATTGATAAACTAGCTCCATAACCCGGTGCAATAAGTTGCCAAATACCGCCGGATCAACTTCTTCTTGCACGACTTCCGGTTCTTTCAAATCAACCACGTATTTGTAGTAAAACTTCAATCGACAGTCGAGGTAGGTATTTAGTGCCGATGGAGTAAGACTACGTTGGGGAGGGTGATCCGCTTGACAGGTATAGCGGTGCAATCGCTCGAGCACATCGGCATTTTTCTCAATAATAATTGGTTGCGGCGGGATGGTTTGTACCGGACTGCCCAAGTTACTTTGACTTACCGCAAAATCTCCCTGAGCGGTAGGAAACTGAACCGAACCATCCGCGTTAGCATCCGACTCGTACAACAATTGATACAAAAACCGACTCATTTCACCCTGCTGTCCAACACCGTCAGCGGTATTATACAGCAAGTGAACTCGTTGGGAACGGTGCAACAAGCGATAGAAGGTGTAGGCGTAAATAGCATCTTGTTCGTCTACGGAAGCCAGCCCAAAGCCTCGCCGTAAATTTCCCGGAATAAAAGTGTTTACAGTCTCAGACTTAGGGTACACGCCTTCGTTGAACGACAAAATAATCACATTGTCAAAATCTAAGTTACGGGTTTCTAGTACACCCATTATCTGTAGACCTCGAAGTGGTTCACCCGTAAATGGAAGTCGTAACCCTTGCATTAATTGCCGGAAAATTCTAACTAGTAACTGAGGGGTTAAATTGAGCTGATGCTCTTGAGTAAGTGCCTTTAAGCGGTTTACTTGAATTGATAATTGATACACTAATTCCTGCTCTAAAAGTGGCACAGCCAATTGGTCGCTAGACTCATCCCGGTTATCGGTCTCTCGGTAAATGTTTTGCAGTAATTGCAATAAGTAATCGAACGTATCTTCCGCTTGCACTAAGGGCTGAAAAACGATAGCATAAAGGTGATGCTGATTTAAGTACTTTTCGCTGACATACACTTGATTTCGTTTTTCAATATTTCTTCCCAAGTCATCGGAAATATCAGGGGACAACTGTCGGAGGTAAGGATGCCGTAGCAACGATAAGACTTGGGAATGGTGAAATTCGTACTGCTGAGTGGCCGAGTTGAAGCGTTTCTCCTCTTGAAGAGCCAAAGCGTGTTCAATTAAGCTATAAAGAGCCGTACTTCGTACCGGATAGCCCATCGTTACGTTCACTCGCTTAATTTCAGGTGGTAACGAATGTAACAGTGGAAATAACAGATTTTCATCCGGCAATACTACTGCTGTTTTTTCGGGAATAAACCCGGGTTGCTGGCTAATTTCTTTCAAAATAGCCCCAGCGTACTTTGCCTGACCCACGTGCAAATTAATACCAACTGCCTGCACACTTCGGGGCGCCTGATTAAAAAACTGTTGAGGCAAAGGGTTTGGAAACGTGTTTTTCCACAGCGGATCACGCTGGTAGCGGCGAAAGTACGTTCCGGCTTCGTGCTGAGGGTGGCGAATATAGTAGTCATCTACATCCCAAAAAACATCTGCGTCTTTTTCTTTAATAAACCACTTTATCAATTTTTCTTCCGCCGGAGCCAGCGCATGTAATCCCACAAAAGCAAGTTGCTGAAAATCAGTAGCAAAAGTTCCTGAATTAATCCGCTCGGCAAGCTGGCGTAACATCAGTCCTTCGTAAGCCCACTCTTTATCTTGAAGAAACTGAGTAAACGAAGTATATACTCGGTGCAGGATGATCCAAAAGCGCAAAAAATTCTCTTTTGAAGAAGTAGATTGACCGTGCTGAAAATTCTTCCAAAACCGGGTAATGGCGTTGCGCTGATTTTCCGTAAGATAATCGTAGTTCGCCTCCAACTCTTTTAGGTCTTTGAGATTAGCAAATAGGTCAGATGTTTTGACCAAAGCTTTATCAATTGCATCAAAATCTTGCAGCAGAAGATCACCCCAGAAGTAAAAATGATCGAAAGTTTCCTGACTATTACTTTCTTTAGTGAAGATCTGATAAAGGTGAAATAAGAGGGTGAGATGATCGGGCGTACGCGATCCGGAAAGCTCAGCGACGAATTCTTCAAAAGTAATAATACGAGGCGCCCACCCAGATTGCTTCGCTTGGCGCGCCAGAATATGCTGAAAGAATAAACCTGCTCGTCGGTTAGGAAACACAACCGTAAGCTGCTGCAAATCAGTGGTATATTTTTCAAGAATAGCTTGGCTAACTTCTTCCAAGAATGTACTCATATTGCTCGATTATTCAATTGTTCGATGGCTGGTTCTGACTATTATTAGTTATTGTTTATCATTCCCCGCAAGGAGTGCCCCGCACATAGTTCACTCCTCACTACTGTTGCTGATTTGGAATTTACACCGCATCATCGGTAATTGCCAAAAATTTTTTCTGATGGCAAAACTTTTTCAAGGAACCTACACTGCCGTAATTACTCCCTTCACTCCTTCTAACGAAATTGACTGGGTAGCATTTGAGAAAATTATAGAACAACAAATTGCCGGAGGCATTACCGGATTGGTGTTCGTAGGAACAACAGGTGAAAGCCCTACGCTTTCTCACGATGAACACCAAGAAATTCTCCGCTGCTCGGTGCAAGTGGTGAACCAACGTTGCCAGGTAATTCACGGAACCGGATCAAATAACACCCGAGAAACTATTGAGTTTGCCGAGGTTTCATCAGACGCCGGGGCCGATGGTCAATTGGTTATTAACCCTTACTACAATAGACCTACCCAAGAAGGTTTATATCGTCACTTTTCGGCAATAGCTCACGCCACCGATTTACCTATTATCATCTATAATATTAAAGGACGCACCGCTGTCAATCTGGAGACAGAAACTCTGCTAAGATTACTCACGCACAAGTCAATTGTTGGAGTAAAAGAAGCCAGCGGTGACTTGGCCCAAATTATGGACGTGATTCAGCATACGCCCGACGACTTCTGTGTGCTTTCCGGGGATGATGCGCTCACCTTACCAATTTTAGCCTGCGGCGGCGATGGGGTGATATCAGTAGTATCTAACTGTGTACCAGCGAGTTTATGTCGTTGTGTACAAAATTATTTAGACGGAAATCTGGCTACTGCCCAACAACAGTTTTACTCCCTACTACCGCTAATGAAGCTGACCATGAAGGAAACCAATCCTATTCCGGTCAAAGCCATTATGCAACGGTTAGGTTACTGCTCGCCCCAGGTACGCTTACCGCTCTGCGAACCTACCAAAGCTACCCAGCAGGCGATTGAAGAAGCCCTCGATAGCATCCGCCAAATGGAGCTTAGCTAAGTTCGTCCGGCTTTCGAAAGGAGTTTATAAAATTGGTTCAGCAAGCACCTCACAGTAGGCCAATAACTACGAAATGAAAGGTTAGTTAAAAAGATTATCTTTGTAGAAACTCGCACCTACTTTATGCAGCTACTAAAGATAACACGCTGGCTACTGATTGCTTCTATTTTTTACGTATCATCCTGTCGTTCGGTCAACGTAGGGCGTGCTAGTGAGAATTTTCAAGATTTTTATCAACGCTTCTTAACCGACAGCTCGTTTCAGATGAAGCGGGTACAGTTTCCCCTTCCCGGAGAACGAACTACCACTGAAATTCAAGACTCGACCTACCAATGGAAGCGGACCGATTGGATTATGCTTAAAGATTTTGATCTCGACTCTACTCAGTTTAAACGAAACCTATCCGTTACCGACACACTAGCCACCGACGAGATCTATACTCCCGGAGCTGGCTTCTACTTCAAAATGGTTTTTGAGCCCATACAGCGTAAGTGGCATCTGGTTTACTTAGTGGACGAGACTTTATAAAGACCAATGTGTAATGAATAATCAGAAAACATTTAAATTACTGACTGCTTGCACTATTTTTGTTAGATTCTATTCTACCCCATTCACCCAGACTCCTATCTAATTGCTCCGTAACATTGGCTCTGAGCATGCCGTTCAATAGATACGTATATACGCTCAATCATGAAAAAACAAGATTTGTCTCCTGAATTACTGGATAAATTAGAAAAACTATCAGCCAAGTACGAGCAGAATGACCAGAACCTTTCGGATTACCTGGACAGTATGATAAACGCCCAGTATCTCACCTACTGGGATTACGTGCAACTAGAAACGCTACTTAGTTTACAACAGCCCAAGACTGATATTAAAGACGAAATGATCTTCGTCGCTTACCATCAAATTACCGAGCTTTATTTTAAATTAATTCTTTGGGAGTTAGATCAACTAACGGATGGCTCAGTTACTAAACCCAAGGTATTTTTAAATAAGGTTCAGCGTTTGAATCGCTATTTCAAGCAGCTAGAAAGCTCGTTTTCCGTTATGACTGAAGGAATGGAGTATCAGCAGTTCAATGATTTTCGGCTGGCACTGATACCCTCTAGCGGGTTTCAATCCGTCCAGTATCGGCTCATTGAACTCAATTCTACCGATGCTATTAATTTGGTTGACCCTGACCACGTACTGTGGCTTTCATCCAAAAGCACCGATCAAGAGTACCTAGACCAATTGTATTGGAAAGCAGGCTCGCGCGATACGAAAACCGGCAAAAAAACGCTCACCCTACAGCAGTTTGAGGAAAAATATGATCCAATGCTACTGGCGACGATAGCAAAATTTCGTAACCGAAATCTACGTCTGCAGATAGAGCCATTCATCCAAGAAAGTGCTCCTCACGCTCAGCAGATTATCGATGAGTTACGTACTTACGATCAATTAGCGAATGTATACTGGCCATTAGCTCACTTTAGAACCGCTGTTCGCTATCTGGTGAATGGCAAAGAAGAAAAACCAGCTACCGGAGGCACCAACTGGCGAAAGTACCTTCCCCCTCGTTATCAGCGCATTATATTCTTTCCTGAACTATGGACTGACCAAGAAAAGGACAACTGGGGAAAATCATGGGTGCTGGAAAACGCTCCTTCAGAAACTGAAAACACTGAGTGAGCAGTGAACAATGGGCTATTAGCAACAATTTAGTAACTATCTATGCAACTTACCCTCTATCAAGCGGATGCTTTTACTTCTAACGTATTTGGGGGAAATCCGGCTGCGGTTTGTCCTCTTACCGAGTGGCTGTCGGATGATTTAATGCAAGCCATTGCTGGTGAAAATAACCTAGCCGAGACGGCTTTCTTTGTTAAACATGGCGAAAGCTTTGATCTTCGCTGGTTTACTCCGGTGGCGGAGGTAGATCTATGCGGCCACGCTACTTTAGCCACGGCTCATATCATGTACTCTGAGTTGGGTCATACCGCCCCCGAACTTTCCTTTGATACCCGTAGTGGTATTCTCAAAGTAAAAAAGACAGAGCAAGGCTACGCAATGGACTTCCCTACCGATCCACTTACTAGGGTTGAAGCTCCAACCGAAGTGCTAGAAGGTTTACAACTTACACCAATTGAAACCTTTCGTGGAAAGACAGATTTTTTAGTAGTCATTGATTCGCAGGAGCGACTGGAAGCTTTGTCGCCCGATTTCCGAACGCTGGCGCAAGGGAAGGTGCGCGGCACCATTGTAACTGCCCCCGGTAACGACGTAGATTTTGTCTCTCGCTGCTTTTACCCGCAGTACGGTATTGACGAAGACCCGGTGACTGGCTCAGCCCATACCACCCTTACCCCCTACTGGGCTAAGCGATTAGATAAAACTGAATTAACCGCTCAACAGCTTTCTTCCCGACAAGGCGAACTTATCTGCATCTACCACGGCGACCGCACCGAACTGATTGGTCAGGCAGTAACATACTTGCGGGGGGATATTTGGGTGTAGCTACGTTAACGCCTTCCTATTACAGATTGTATATTTGACCGAAATATGTCGGATATTTTCGGACTTTAGCGCAACGGTCAACGTGGGCACTAGTGAAGGTATTATTGGAGAATAGTATTTATGCGATACTATGCCACGTTATCTTCATACTTCTTTCTATTTTCTAGTATAGGGTTCTTCACTTTAATTTCTTCCTCTATATCATAATCATTTTGTAGTCCTAACCAGAATTAAGCACTTGTTCCAAAGTAGTAGCTCAGTCTTAAAGCTGTATCAGTAGTGATTCTTCTACGCCCTTTGATGATTTCGCTCACTCTGGTTTGAGGTATACCTATTTCCTCGGATAACCTATATGCCGAAATTTAAAGCAGAATCAAAAATTCCTCCTGCAAAACTTCTCTGGGATGAGTATTTAGTAACTGCTTCATATTTAATGATAATCAATCATTTCCACTTCTAGTGTCTGCCCATTGTCCCACTAGAAAATAATTCTCCATTGGTTATTTATCTTAATGCTGTAGTAAGCATTTGAATTTCCAGACAGCTCCTCTAATCTATTTGAGGGAGAAATTCTTGGATCAGTTATATTCTGCGAGTTATATAATATTCTCAACTTACGTCTGCCGATTTTCTGCAATTTAATAGGCCATTTAGCAAATGTTACTCCTTACTTAAATACTACTTCCTTTAAAATACGAAATTTGATCTACTGTTAAGAAAGGTAATTAGCTATTCTTCCAGGCATAATGCCCAATCAAATCGATCATTATCAGTTTGTAATTTCACCTCTATTCGTTATTACTGACTGATCAAGTAATGGAGCAAACTAGCAGTAAGGCAATCAATAGTTCCATTTCGAATTCTGTAATACAAGTAAAGTTGTAAATTAGGGCAAAAAAATACTCATGCAACGAAGAATATTTATTAAGCGATCATCTTTAATCGTTACCGGTGCCGGACTATTTGGCTACGCCTGCTCATCCAACACTACACAAAGCGAGACTATAGCAGAAGAAGCCTCCCCTGCTGTAACTACTGAATCACTCTTCCGAATTTCTTTAGCTCAGTGGTCATTAAACAAAGCGTTGTTCAATCCGGCCATGCAAGCACTTCCCTGGCCCGAGCGAGCTAAACTCTACGACACCGACTACGAGCGGGTTATTGCCAATAGTAAACTAACTACGCTCCAGTTTCCGCAGAAAGCCCGTGATCTGGGATTTGAAGGAGTAGAGTTTGTTAATCAGTTCTTTTACAATAAGGCCGAAAACACTCAGTATTTGGCTGATCTTAAACAAGCTTGTACCGATGCAGGAACCCAAGCACTTTTAATTATGTGCGACCGAGAAGGTGCACTAGGTGACCCGGATGAAGCTAAGCGTATGAAAGTGGTAGAAAACCACTACAAGTGGATAGATGCTGCCCAATATCTGGGTTGTCACTCCGTGCGCGTCAATGCTGAAAGTAGTGGCAGTTACGAAGAACAACAAAAACTAGCGGCCGATGGGTTAGCTAAACTAGGTGAGTACGCCGATAGTGCGGGCATTAATGTATTAGTAGAGAACCATGGTGGGCTGTCTAGTAACGGCGAATGGTTGGCCGGAGTAATGGAAATGGCGGGAAATGATCGCGTAGGCACGCTGCCCGACTTTGGTAATTTTTGCGTAAAAAGAGACCTGCCAACTGCCGAAAATCTTGAACCACCCTGCGATGAAGAGTACGACCGCTACCAGGGAGTAGAGGAACTGATGCCTTACGCCAAAGCAGTGAGTGCCAAAACCCACGATTTTGATGAGCAGGGAAACGAAACTCATACCGACTACGAAAAAATGATGCGTATTGTCCTGGATCATGGTTACCGGGGATTTGTTGGCGTAGAATACGAGGGTAACGGACTAGAAGAGGAAGGCATTTCAAAAACCCGAGAGTTGTTGGAGAAGGTTCGGGAAAGCCTCGCTTCTGAATATCAATCATAAGAGAATGCTCTGAAGAAGGTACAAATGAAGAAGAAATACGTTTTTTCAAAAATAAGCTTTTGGACAATTGGCTGGCTATCAATGATATGGATACTTACTTCGTGTACTCAGCCAGAAGCAGAAGAAACCGGGTACCCCGAGGTAGTAGATTCTCGCTTATCACTGGAATTAGTTGCTGAAAATCCGCAAATCGTTACGCCTATTGGACTAGCTATTGACGATCAGGATCAACTCTACGTCCTAGAGTCACACACTCACTCTCCCCCGAGCGATTACGGAGGGCCTGCGTTTGACCGCATAAAAAAAGGAATAGACGATGATCATGATGGTATTCCGGAAAGTTGGGTAGTTTACGCCGATAGTATCACCGACGGAATGAATCTGGCTTTTGGATCAGAAAATACCCTGTTTTTAGTTCAGAAAGATCAGGTAGTAGCTTACCGAGATACGGATGGCAACGGTGCAAGCGACCAAACTACCCAATTGCTGGCGATGCACACTCCAAAAAGCGTCTATGATCACGCGGGAATATTAGGAATCACCTACTCCCCTAACGGTTGGCTCTATATTTCTCGGGGCAATACGAGTAGTTTGGCCTGGCGAATTATAGGTTCAGATAGTTCATCAATTGAGGGTTATGGTGACGGTGGGAATGTTTTCCGATGTCGTTCTGATGGTAGTGAATTAGAAGAAGTAGCTACCGGATTTTGGAACCCTTTTGATATAAAATTTACGAAAGAAGGTCGGTTGATGCTGATAGATAACGACCCCGACAGCCGAGGGCCCAATCGCTTAGTCGATGTTACGTTTGGTGGTGATTATGGCTATCAGTCTTTGTACGGCGGTAGTGGCCTACACCCTTTTTTAGCCTGGAATGGTGAACTCCCCGGAACCCTCCCCTACGCCGCCGGACTAGGAGAAGCTCCTTCTGGTCTGATTGATGCCAGCTTTACTAGCTTCCCCTCAGAATACACCGGAAATATAATTTCTACTATCTGGGAGGAGAATAATTTGGTGAGGGTGCCTTTACAACCTTCTCAAAGTACGGTTACAGGCGAGCCAGAAATTATATTGCAGGGTGATAGCACTTTTCATCCAGTAGCACTGGCGGCTAATAGTCGGGGCGATCTGTATATTACCGATTGGGTAACTCGTCAGTATCCTAACCACGGTCAAGGTAAAATCTGGCGATTACGGGCGGAAGGAAAGCGGCCAATAGCCACACCACTCACTGATGAAGAAATTAATAAAGGCCCATTTAACAATCGGATTCCTAATAAAAACCACCTTGTATCGGCACTTTCTTCCGAGGATGCGTTCGTTCGGGCTAACGCTCGTTACGAATTACAGAATTCAGCGAACTTGCCAATGGTGCAGAAGCTCGCTCAGCAAATTGATCCAGCACTACGATTAGAAGCAGTGCTTATTGCAGCAGAATCTTCTGAGCTGCTACCTCAATCTTTACTGCAAACCCTACTTCGTGATGAAAATGAAGAGGTAAAGCGAATGGCCCTGGTTTATGCTGCTCGCCGGTCGCGAGATGACGTGCGTGAAGATGTGAAAGGGTTACTCGCTGCCGGAAATATCCCTGCTTCTCTATTTGAAACCTATCTAGCTACATTACAGCACCTCCAACCTGAGTTTATTCAGGGGTACCAAAACCAGTCTGATCCAGAATCTAAAAAGATACAGCGAGTTTTACCGCCCTCCTATCTACCTTCTTTAATTAAAGACACAAAGATTAATGAAGAAATTAGGTCAATCGCTCTGGCTTATCTAGAAGATACTAGAGCTATCCGACCATTCTTACTAGAATCTCTACCGACGGCTTCGCCTCGCATGCAGTCGTCCATTTTGCAGGCAATACGAACGGTTAGAAGTGATTCAGCAGCTCATGCAATACTAAATTTAGCACTAAGTTCCCAATCAGATCCGGGCGTGCGAGGCGAAGCCTTAGTAGCCTTGTCATATCAACCAGGCACATTTTGTACCGAAATTTCAGAATTGTTATCGGAAAATAACTCCGTGCTAACCGAAACTGCGGTGGCATACCTGTGTCGCTGCCGGGATGAAGGCATAGAAGAAACTGTAGCCCAATTCGCTTCTACTAACTCGGCCGCCCAAGCCCGCTGGCAGCTTTGCCGCTCCGGCGACAAAAGTGCTGATCGGCTATCATCCGATGAACAGTGGCAGCGAGCAGTAGACGAAAGCGGCAATCCGGTTCGGGGTAAATTAGTGTTTCAGTCAGCAACCGCCCAGTGTCAAAGTTGCCATAAAGTAGATGGCTGGGGCAGCGACTATGGTCCCGATTTATCCAACATTGGCAATAGCAAATCAGCCCGACAGTTGGCTCTAGCTATTTTGGAACCTTCGGCCGAAATTGCTCCCGAATGGCAAGGATGGTTTGTAACCGATAAGCAAGGGGCGAAGCATCTAGGAAGGCAAATTGATGTAGGCTCTACTAGTGTAGAACTTATGGCTATTAGTGGAGAGTTTGTAACCTACGAGCAGCCCCAAAGCTACGGCCCAGTATCTTCATCGCTAATGCCCGATGGATTAGAGAACACCATGACATCATCCGAATTTAATGATCTAATTGCTTACCTAACTTCCCTGAATTAATATGCCTTCTCATCTCAACCGCCGCGATTTTGTCAAAAGTTCAGCACTACTCGCTGGTGCCGGACTGAGCACTACATCTATCAACCAAGAACATGTTTCCCAGGAGAAGCTAGGAGTAGAATTGGCGATTGCCACCATCTGCTTAGACGGTTTTGGCGATGAGTTTTTTAAACCGGCTTTTGAAATTATCCCGCAAACCCCCATCCGAAATATTGAATTCAACGTGTGGCACCCCCGCTCTTTGAGTCTAACCGGTATTGATAGTATTCGCGAACGTTGCTATCTAAATGGGTTGAAGCCAATTTCACTTCAGGGAAGCTCATTCGGCGGGCAAGCTGCGAAAGACACCGCGCATAAACTGTGGCTTATGGAAAAGACTAAAGCCTTGGGTTGCCGTCGGGTAAAATTTACTGGTGCCCGGCGTGGTGAGCAAGGCGGACTTGATACGGTGATTGAAGTACTGAAAGAACTCGCTCCCGCAGCTGAAGAAATGGACGTGCTAATTGCGGTAGAAAACCACGCGAACAACAATATTGAAAATATTGAAGACTACGAGAAAATCTTCGAAGCAGTTGACTCTTCTCACGTGGGAATGTGCTTGGATATGGGACATTTCGATGGAGCCAGCGTGAGCAACTTTGATGTAATTGAACGCTTTCACGATAAAATTAACCATATCGATCTTAAGGATGTAGTGGCATTCGGAACGTATAAAAGCGTACCCTACGGAGAGGGCGTAACCAAAGGTGAGAAAATTATTCAGGCCCTGATTGATAAAAACTACTCCGGCTACATAGTTATTGAACAAGCCCCGCCCCAAGAAGATCGAGATTTAGTTCAAGAGATGACTCGTATTTATAATCAGTTTGCTAAATTTGAGCGGAAAGTCTGAAGCTTCAGCGTCAATAATTTTTTAATATTACCGTCTCAACTCAGTTCTTAGGGTATTGCTGCTTGCATCCATCATATTTTACTTATTAGTCACGATTCTAATTGGGGTTTTTTCTTCCCGATGGATAAAAAGCAGTCGAGACTACGTGCTGGCCGGAAGAAGACTTCCGTTAGTACTAGCTTCCTCAGCACTGTTTGCTACTTGGTTTGGATCCGAAACCGTGCTAGGAGCTTCCTCTGAATTTGCTGAACACGGATTGTTGGGAGTCATTGAAGACCCGTTCGGTGCAGCCTTATGTTTGGTGTTGGTAGGGCTATTGGTCGCTCGACCATTGTACCGAATGAATATTCTTACCTTCTGCGATTTTTATCGCGACCGATTTGGCTCAAGAGTGGAATTCTTATCTAGTCTGTGTATGGTGCCCTCCTACTTTGGCTGGATCGCGGCGCAACTGGTGGCACTAGGCATTTTATTTCAGGCAGTCGCCGGAATTCCTACGTTGGGCGGTATCTGGATCGGCACCGCTGTAGTGCTTATTTATACCTACATTGGTGGTCTATGGGCAATATCTATTACCGATTTTATTCAAACTGTAGTTATTGTAATTGGACTGATTTTTCTAGCGGTAGAGCTAGGAAGTTCCGCCGGAGGAATTGGGGCAGTGATTGCTAATACCCCCGACGGCTTTTTCCGGGCAATTCCTCAACCCTCTTTAACTGATTCACTTCACTACTTTGCCGCTTGGATTACCATTGGCTTGGGCTCCATTCCTCAGCAAGATGTTTTTCAACGAGTGATGGCGGCTCGTTCCGAAAAAGTAGCGGTGCAAGCGTCTTACATTGGAGCGGGAATGTATCTGACCATTGGATTTATCCCCCTTTTTATTGGTCTGTGTGCGGTGCAGGTTTACCCTTCACTGCTTACATCAGTCTCTGATACTCAGCTCTTATTACCTACAGTAGTACTTCAGCATACGGGAATCGGATTACAAATCTTATTTTTCGGCGCACTGCTTTCGGCGATAATGAGTACCACGAGCGGAGCCATACTGGCCCCCGCAACTATTTTGGCCGAGAATATCATTAAGCCTCACTGGAGGATTAGTAGCGACGCTCAATTGTTGCGTGTACTGCGAGGGTCTGTAATTGCCGTAGCCATAGCTTCAACGGTAATGGCTTCGCTCAAAACTAATATTTATGATTTAGTTGCTTTATCATCCGTACTAAGCTTAGTGTCTTTGTTTATACCGCTTATGGCGGGCTTGTATTGGAAGAAGGCGAATGAGCTTGGTGCTATTCTTTCTATCAGTTTGGGCATGACGGGCTGGTTAATCTTCGAGTATGCTGTTCCTACTGAATTTCCTAGCTTACTCTGGGGATTAGGTTGTAGTATTGTTGGGTTGTTGGTTGGCAGTAGTATCTCTAAAAATTAGGGTATATTGACACGCAAACTTAGAGCCATAGCAAACCTGAAGATTAATAAAATCTTGTTCAATGAAACATGTGCCTATAGCTTAGATGATGCTCAAGATTCGACTAGCTTAAGCACTCTCCTGCTCAATATCATGCTTACTTTTATAATCGGCTAATCGGCGTTCGGCACTCCACTGGGCGTGGTTTGATGGTTCAATATTATGTCCTTTTCGCCGAGCGTACACTTGAGTAAATTCAGCACCAAATAGAAAAATGAGGGCGGAGTAGTTAACCCATAATAATACTAAAATAATTGCTCCCGCCGCCCCAAAAGCCGAACCGGGTTCCGTCTGACCAAAGTAAATTCCCAAGCCAATTTTGCCTAATACGAACAATCCCGCCGTGACTGCTGCGCCAATCCATACCGAACGCCATTCTACTTTAGCATCAGGTAAAAATTTATAAATCATTGCAAACAAGGTAGTAATCACCCCCAGCGATATCATTTCTTCGGCTATCTGGAATACGTAGAGTAGATAATCAGGCAAATAACGTTGAATCAAATTACCCAGGGCTTGAAGACCCGCTGTTAGGGCTAACGAGATTATTAGTAGAAATCCTACCCCAAGTATAAATCCTAATGACAATACCCGATCCAGGGCTATCTTTAGTATACCCGACTCAGGTTTAGCTTCTACTTCCCATACTTTGTTAAGTGAAAGTTGTAGCTGAACGAACACTCCGGTAGCTCCAAACAGCAGCGTACCGATACCAACAATAATCGCAAAAGTTGAATCGCCCTGTTGACTTACGTTAGCAATAATATCTTGTAGTTGTTCTGCCGCTTCCTGCCCGACTGCACTACTAATCTGATCGGCAATCTCTCCCCGGATAGCTTCTTCCCCAAATACTTGACCTACTACTTTTATAATAATTAATAGCAAAGCAGGCAACGAAAAAATGGAGTAGTACGCTATGACAGCACTCTGTCGAAATGGATCGTCGGAATTCCACTCATTGAAAGTTGCTTTTAAAATTGCAAATAAACTTTTTCCTTTTGCTCGTAGGTCCATTAGCTTATAAAGTTGGTCAAAGCACTCAATAAACTCGTTTCTCAACGAGAAGGTTAGCTAGACTGTTGGTATTAATTTATGTTCTCTCGCTTTTTAGGCGGTCAATTTCTTTGGCTACTTCTTCCGCCTCAGCCGTTTTCTCATCACCTGCCCGGCGGTCCCGTTGCGAAAGCGTATGAGCTTCAGCAAGTAGCTTACGGTACTTATCTTGCAATTTTTCCAGTGGATCTTTTTTCTTAAATAGTCCAAACATAGTTACTGAGTTTTGCGAAATGGATTACGTACAAATTGAACAAACTCCCGGAACTGCCCCCGTGAAGTAAATACTGAGCGTATCTCTGGCCAGTAGTCTTTCCAGCCCCTTGAACGGGAAGTTGACTGACCATTTAGCGATTTAGCTGATTCTTGATTGTCAAAAGTTTGATTTTCTGGCCGCTCAACGGTTGGCTTCGCGCTTCCATTACTGTGGAGGTCGAGTTGGTCGGCCCGGTTGTAGCTTTTCTTTGCCTTTTCCATGTATCCCAACTTCTCCTCTACCAGCCCCCGGTTGTTGTAGGCAATAGCATCTTCCGGGTCAAGCTGAATCGCTTTAGAATAATCATCAACGGCTCCCTGATAATCGCGCAAACGATCTTTTATGTAGGCTCGACTAGAGTAGCGATACGGATTTTCCGGTTCTAGCTCTACTGCCCGGTCAAAATCTTCTAACGCTAGCCGGTTATTGCCCGTCCAGTGCAGAGCCACCCCGCGTTCGCTACGGTAGGTAGCGTTATTGGGTAGCAGATTAATAAGCCGGTCAAACGTTCGAATAGATTCTTCGTAATGCGTAAGCTTAAAATTAGCCCGGGCAGCTCCGTAAAGGCTTTCCGAATGCGTATTTTCTTCAGCCAGAGCTTGCTGGAAATGTGTTAATGCCTGTTGATAATTCTCTTGCTGCAACTGCTGGTATCCTTGCTTCGCGTAATCCTCGACACTCATAAGCTATATCAGAAGGGGTTTAATGGTCTCACTATTGAACCAGTTAAACCAAAATTAGTTTTACTTTGCAGCATGTTAAGCATTGGAACATTTAATAATTTAACGATTCTTCGCGATAGTCCGCACGGGTTGTTTTTAGAGGCGAAGACCGACGAAGGTTCTCAGGATATTCTATTACCCAAAAAATACGTTACACCCGAAATGAAAATCGGGGAAGCAGTGAATGTATTTATCTACACCGACTCGGAAGATCGGCTAGTAGCTACTACCGAAACACCCATTGCCGAAGTAGATCAGTTTGCGGTACTTACAGTGGTGGGAGCTACCTCCTTCGGGGCCTTTCTTGATTGGGGATTAGAAAAAGACTTATTATTACCAAAAAAAGAGCAGTTGTACCCGGTAGATGAAGGGGACCAAGTGGTAGTACGAATTGTGCTAGACCACCGTACTGAGCGGCTAATTGCCGTTTCTAAGCTTCAACCTTTTTTCCGAAAAGATACTTCCGAGTTACAAGAGCAGCAAGTTGCCACCGCCTTAGCATACGACAAAACTGATTTAGGCTATAAAGTAATATTGAATCAACAGTACGACGCGCTTCTGTTTTACAGTGATTGTGCCACGGAACTTCATCGCGGTGAATCACTCACGGTGTATGTAAAAAAGATCCGGGAAGACGATAAAATTGATGTAACAACTTTTCCGGCGGGCCGCGATGCTACTGAGCAGGCTAAGCTTAATTTACTAAGAAAGTTGCAGGAGGCAGGCGGCCATTTGTCTTTGCACGATAAAAGCAACGCTCAGGAAATTCAAGAAGAGCTAGGTATGAGCAAAAAGGTATTTAAAAAGGCAATAGGTGGCTTGTATAAAGAACGTAAAATTCAATTAGAAGGGAAAGAAGGAATCCGGCTGATGGAATAAATGACTATTTTTGCCAGATTCTCACCAAAATATAACTATTCTGCTCTGAAGTGTGTATAATTGCACCCTACACTGATTTGCTATGGGCGTCAAACAAATTTTCGGTATTCTGTTCACTTTACTAGGCACTGCTATCTTGCTGTTTTCGGTCTATGTAGTACTCAAGGGGACTGCCTCTGTCTTTGAGGTGGAAGTTGGTGGGTTTCAGACCGCTATCGTGGCAATATTAGGATTAATATTTTTCTCGGCGGGTGTTAAATTTCTACGATAGTTATCTTTTTGCCCGTTCATTTAGTATTTTAGATTCTCATTGCACTATACACACAAACTACCTACCATAATGAGACAATATACGTCGCATACTGAAATTAAAAGGTTCGTATTTTTAACTGAGCAGGAGTACATTATGTACTTTGGCCAGCACTATGAAGATTCCGTACAACAAGCCAATACGCAAGGCAAACAAGTTGTTCGGGCCCGAAATGGAAACGGAATAGTTTCATCTCTACCTATTGAGCGAGCTAACTATCTGATAGAGAAATACCATAAGCTACTTAAAAGAAATCCTTCACTGATAGTTTCTTCTAAATCGCAAGATGTAGAGGAAAAGCCAGTAGCAGCCAACACTTAATTATTAATAGTAGCCTGGCTTTATTTCTTCCTTCTGATTGATGGTACGGAGTAGACTTCCGGTTAGCGCGGCAAAACCCCCCGCGAGTCCGCCAATGGCCGCCGTAGCAGCCACCACTAAGCCCGATTGGTCTAGCTGAAAAAGTTGGGCAATTTTTTCGGTTAAGATACTATCAGTGTTACTATCGATCATCCAAGCGAAAACCAGCCACAATAACCCTACACCTAAAAAGCCGCTGATAAAGGCGTTAAAACTTTTGGTAGGTATTAACAGATTTATTAGAAAAGCGCATAGTACTACCGACCACCACGGCAGAAACTGCTCAGCGATGTAGCTAAGTCCAGCAATTAGTACAACTTTAACAACAAACTTCATAGGCTTATTCGGTAGATTGTGGCTGAATGGTTTGACGAGCCAAAACGGAAGTGGGGTTGTCTTCAGGGTATTGGTAAAACTTCATTGAATAATACTCCCCTTTCGCCCAAGTGTCAACCATATTTGTATAAAAATAACTACCCGGATTTCCTGATTGTCCGCCCGGGTACACTCCCCAAGCCTTAATTGATTCACCTAGCTCAACCACCATTTTCCAAGAAGCTCCGTGCCGTTCACTATTAGCACTAATAATATTGCGCCCGCCCCCCACCGGCACATTGCTTACACCAAAAGGGTCTGGATTAAGCCGCAACATATGTTGAATGCTGGTAGATTTATAGTCTCCCCAGTTTACCGCAATGCCGTGTACTTCTTCCCAATTCTGAATCTCCTGCTGCGCTACCGAAAACGATTCCTGAATAAGGTCATTGATGGTTTCCGGCGATGAAGTAAGCTTAGAGTCAAAAATAGTATCGTTAGGAAATTGCTTCATCACGTAAATTGTAGCCGCATCGGTAGGTAAATCCAGCGTGATTTCTTCTAAAGCAAATTCATCCCATATCTGTTTTTTTAGTTCGCGCCACCAAGCCCGAAAGATAGCGGGTGCCGCTTGATTTACGGTATTCCGATAATTCCAGCGTCGCAGAATATCATACCTATCCCTTTCTTGCGCCGATAGAGCTGACAGGTCTAAGCTGTCGAGCATTAGCGGAAGTATATCCGATGCCTTCTGGTTATAGACATCGTTTTGCAGTTCCATCATCTGGGTTGGCGTGGCTTTTCGGCTCCGGGCTAACTGACTATTGATGCGACGGTTGCGAAAGTGTTCGAAAGAGTAGTCATAAATATAATAGGGGTAAGTAGTATCCGCAGGAATTTGGTTAGCCGAACTCACAAATCCTCGCTCCGGATTTCGTACGTAAGCATTGTGTTCTTGGGGAATGAATGCTTTCCACTCCTGTTCAGGGTGGCTTCCATCCATTAAGTATCGACCCTGCCCCTGCCATTTGACCGGGAAAGCCCCTTGCACCCACATAGCAATATCACCAGCAGTAGAAGCAAATACAAAATTTTGCGCGGGACTACGATAATGGTTGAGAGCCCTCACATAATCTTGGTAATTGCTGGCGCGGTTAAGCTCGTAAAAAGTGACGACTTCTTCGGAAGGATCGTGGGCTACCCACTTCATAGCATGGTTAAGCGGAACCGATGCTGTACTTTTTCTAGGGAAACTCTGATCGTAAACTACGGGGCCGTAATGGGTATAAATAACCGTATCGTAAAACGTATCGGCTCCTCGTATTTTTATTTCTTCAATTCGCTGTTGAGTTTTTAGTCGTCGCGAACCAAATTCATATTCATCCCGCAGGTCGCTGGTAAACGTAATTTTATACCAGTCTTTCACATCCCGCCGGGCATTGGTTACTCCCCATGCAATAGAATCATTAAAGCCAATTACTACTCCGGGAGACCCAGGAAGCGTTGCCCCAAAAACATTTACTCCCGGTGCCTTCAATTGTACTAAGTACCATATGGATGGCAAATCCAATCCCAAGTGCGGATCGTTGGCTAACAGAGGGTTGCCAGATTGGGTTCGACTACCACTAACCGCCCAATTATTACTACCGTTGTCAGGATTAGGCTCCTCAATGGTTTCGGTATAAAGCGTATTATCCTGGTAGATTATCTGGGGGGTATCAATTGGCATCGCCTCAAAATCCCACTCATGTTTCGTGGGGATAACGGGATCACGTTCTGGCAAAAACACCGGGAAGTAGCGATCCATGCTTTCCTTTCCGAATAGTTTTAGAGCATTTGTGCTCTCTACATCTCCATCGCTGCCCGCTAAATCTTCGGCCATATACTTTAGCAGTAGCGATGATTTTAGTGGATTCCAGGGTTCAGGCTGATAGTTCAACAATTTATACTCTATAGGATAATCCTGGTACCTTAAACTCGCAATGTAGGCGTTGATACCATCGCTGTAAGCTTCCAGCATTTGCCGAGCCGTATCGTTTTTCTGGACTTGCTGCCAGGAATTTTCAGCGGCAAAAGACAATCCTTTTCGGCGCTGGGCCCGATCAAATTCTAAGGCTCGCTCTCCCACGATCTCCGAAATTCTTCCGGCTGCCACGTGGGTAACAAACTCCATCTGCCACAAACGGTGCGAAGCTTGCACGAACCCTTGAGTCCAATACAAATCGTACTCATTTTCGGCAAAAATATGAGGGATCAGTAGGGAGTCGTATACTACCGAAACAGGTTGCCGTACCGAAGCGGAAATTGTAGGATCAACATACAGCTCCTTCGATTCGGCGTTCTGCCAAAAACCATGAAAAGGATCGAGGAAATGACCTAAGGGAGGTACCGATCCGATTTTTACGCTTAGGGCGATGGTCAAAGCCAACGTAATTACTAGCGAAAAAACGAATCCGAAGATTTTCATATATTCAATCTCTCTTTTGCTTAACTAAAAACTTTAGCTAAGTAGCTAAGCGTAAAATAATGCAACCTAAGCGGCACACTACTGAAAGTCCGAAATTATAAAAGTTCATTCAGATAAAAAATTAAGCACGAGAATTCGTCAAAACAGTATCGCTCCTTTTATCTACCGCTATTGCAATTATAGCTAATTTTCATAATTTTAGTCAACTTGATAATAGTACACTATGGAAACGCTTGCCCCGCCTATTCAATCCGCTGCTAGAATAGTTACAACCAATAAGAGTGCTTCTGTCCCGGTTTACCTTTACGCTACCGTACTAGCTTCGGTTAGTATTATGGTAGGTTTGGTGTGGGACATTAGCTGGCATACCAGTATTGGCCGCGATGGCTTGCTCTCCCCGCCTCATCTGGCTATCTATTTTGGGGGAGTATTGGCCGGAATATTTTCGGGTATTCGTGTTCTTAAGGTTAGCTTTTTCGGAACACCGGAAGAGAAGCGAGAGAGCATAAAATTTTGGAGCATTTTTCGCGGTTCACTGGGTGCGCTGTTTTGTATCTGGGGGGCCTTTGCTATGCTAACTTCAGCTCCCTTTGATGATTGGTGGCATAATACCTACGGATTGGATGTAACCATACTTTCGCCCCCCCACACGGTACTGCTACTGGGTATGATTACCATTCAGTTTGGTGCCATTGTAACGGTTTTATCGGTCAAAAACAGAATGGTGAGCCAAGGAATCAACTACGACCGGTACCGTCGCTTACTTGGATTATGCTTTGCCTTGGCTTCGGGTTTTGTATTGACTATGCTGTTTACGATTGCCTCCGAGTTTCTGGGCCGCCATGATATGCACGGCACTACCTTTTACATAGT
>NZ_JBARYM010000223.1:0-14405 GCF_049647865.1 Tunicatimonas sp.
GTAAAGTTTCCGTCCGAAAAATCGTCAGTTACTTGCGCAAAGGCACTCGGCATTAGTAGTAAGCAGGCAAAAGCCCAACCTATTTCTTTCAATTTTACGATCATTTATACATCCGTAGGATACTTACGCAATTTACCATGCAGTCTACCGCCAAATGATTGATATTACTTGCTCTTAACACGCAGGTAAGATTCTATGAAAGTTTTCGTCATCATAATGACTCTCTTACTAGGCGGCACCTCTAGTTTCTCTCAGTCGTTGGGTGGCCCGGCGACGGGTATGGGTGAGGCTGGAGTAGCTCAGCGCGATGCTTGGTCGGTATTTTACAACGTGGGCGGGTTAGCCTGGGTAAAACAGACCGCGCTGGTAGCTGGCTACGAGAATCGCTTCGGTTTCTCAGAAGGAATACACGCTGCTGGGGTGGGAGTTATTAAACCACTAAACTTCGGGGTAGGCAGCTTGAGCGTGTACCGTTTCGGAGATGCCTTGTATAGTGAAGACCAAATTGCATTAGGGTTTGGTCACCGTGTTAGTCAGTTCAGCTTTGGGTTGCGCCTCAACGGATATCAGTACCATATTGAAACGGTCGGCACTCGTTTTACTACCGCAGTAGATGTAGGTGGTATTGCCAAATTATCGCCCGAACTCACCTTCGGAATGCAGATCACCAATTTGACTCAAGCCAAAAAATCACGCTTTACCGAAGAGAAGATTCCTACTCAGTTGCAAACCGGGCTAAACTACCGTCCAACGGAAACAATTCGTTTAGTAGCTGAAGTAGAGCACCGAGTACAACACAAAACCAACGCAAAATTCGGGATGGAGTACACAGCACTAAAGAAGATTAACTTCCGCTGCGGAGTGCAAACCACTTACTTCCGACAATTTTTTGGTTTGGGATTAAACCATCGCTTGCTACAGATTGATTACGCCCTACGAACTCATAGCGAATTAGGACTATCACATCAATTGTCATTGGTCTACAAACTGGAGCGCTGATGCGAGTTTTGATCATCGTTCTTTTAGTCAGTGCGTTGGTTCAACAGAGTTACGCACAATCTTCTCCCGAACGAGCCTTTGAAACGCTGTTAGAAAATCTGTTCACCCAGCAGGATGAAGATGTGGCCTACGAAGAACAGTACGAGATACTGTATCAACTGTATACCCAACCGATTAACCTCAATCAAGCCGATGAAGAAGAGCTACAAGAACTATTTTTTCTAAGTAGTCGGCAGATAAGTAATCTACTGCATTACCGCCAACGCTACGGCAATTTACGCACAGTGTACGAGCTACAGTTTATTCCCGCATTTGATCTCACCATTATTCAGCAGATGCTACCGTTTACTTCAGTAGAAATCATGCCGATAGATACTTTATCCTGGGTGGAACGGTGGCAATGGGCAGATAAGTTGCTTATTTTACGGCAAGCTACCACGCTAGAAACTAAGCGAGGCTTTATTCCTCAGGATACGCTCACCGATCCACTTTCACCCACTCCATTTATTGGAAGCAAACCGCAACTTTATACTCGTCTGCGAGTGAGTCGTCGGAATGATTTTAGTTTAGGATTAACATTAGAGAAGGATGCAGGGGAAGCCATCCGGTGGGAATCTGCCCAATCACAATACGGCTCTGATTTTCAGTCGTATCATGTGCAGCTACAAAACCGAGATGCTCTAAAAAATCTTCTAATTGGTGATTACAGCTTGCAGTTTGGTCAGGGGCTATTACTAGGGCAAGGCTTCAACTTAGGGAAAAGTGCTTTTGCGGTTACTTCAGTCGGACGTACTCGCTCGCAAGTTCGTCCGTACACCTCCAGCACCGAATCCGGTTTTTTCCGAGGCGCAACAGCTACGCTTCAGCAAGATATCGGTGCGATGCAGTTGGAATTTACTCCATTTGTCTCTCACCAACGGTTAGATGCTAAGCTACATATCCACAGCGATAGCTCACGGTATTTTCGATCGTTACAGACCAGTGGGTGGCATCGTACCGAAAGTGAGCGTAGCAGTCAAGATCAGGTGCAGGAACAAGTAGTCGGTGGAAATGTGCTTATTAAAAACCGTCGTAAAAACGGGCAGATTGGCGTAAGCTACATCCGTACTGAATTTAATCACCCGTGGCAACGCTTGGGTGAACTACGGAACCGCCACGAGTTTGGTGGAACAGTGAATGAAGGCTGGGGCATCTTCGGAAACTACCGTTATCGGCACTACCATTTTTTTGGTGAAGCAGCTCGCTCTGCTAGCGGTGGTTGGGGAACTGTCGGTGGACTCAGTGCGTCTTTGTCTTCTACCGTAGAAATGGCCTGGGTACTACGGCACTACTCACCCGACTTTCATTCCTTCTACGGCAACGCCCTAAGTGAAGGCTCCCGTCCAATCAACGAGCAAGGATTCTATTGGGGATTGCGAATTGAACCGTTCAAAAAAGCAACACTTTCGGCTTACTACGATTACTTTCGCTTTCCCTGGCTGCGGTTTCGGGTAGATGCTCCATCGGATGGTCGCGAACTACTAGCCCGATTTGATTATCAATTCACCCGTTGGACAAATTTATTTTTTCAAATAAGAGAGGAGCAAAAAGCCATCAACGTAGAAATAGATAGTTTGTCGGTAAAGGTGCCGCTACCGGGCAACAAACGGCAGTTAGCACTGGGAATTACTCACGTTCCACTGGAAGGATTGCGGCTTAATACCCGCTGGCAGCGTACAGCTTACCGCTTAAACCAAGAAACTGACCGGGGCTGGGCGATTGCTCAGGATGTCACCTACCAGCGCGGTCGCTGGAAAACTGATCTGCGCTTTGCCCTCTTTGATGCCGAAGATTACGATACTCGCCAGTACATCTACGAAAACGATCTATTGTATACCTTTTCTATTCCTGCTTATTCTGGTCGGGGTTCCCGCACTTACTGGGTACTGCGCTACAAGCTAAACCGCCATTTGAGTTTCTGGACTAAGGTTGGCCGAACAGTTTACAGTGATCGTAACGTGATTGGTAGCAGCGCAGATGCTATTGACGCAAATACCCGCACCGATGTTCGAGCTCAATTGATTGTGAAGTTTTAGTACATAGAAGCTGAAGGCTGGAAACAAGAGACCGGAAGTTTTTATAGTTTTCTCTTTTCTAGTCTTTAGATTTCGGTTTCCTATCTCCAAATTCTTAAACAAACCGTCGCTATTCAGATTATATTCTCATGCAGGAAAAAATAGTAGAGGCTTTTTCTGATTTTTACGGCGACCTGGTAGCCAAAATTCCTACTATTGGGGTAGGATTGGTGCTACTGCTAATATTTGTCTTTATAGGACTGCTGGCTAAGCGGGTCTTTCGACGACGGATTGCTCCACAAATGGATGACCAGTTATTAGGCAACTTCATCAGCCGTATCATTTTCTTATTATTTCTACTGTTTGGAGTAGTGACTTTTCTGAATCAGGCTGGATTGGGGGCTGCCGCTCAAGGGCTACTAGCCGGAGCAGGAGTTACTGCCATTGTTATTGGCTTTGCCTTCCGGGATATTGGCGAGAACCTGCTATCGGGAGCATTCTTAGCTTTTGGGCGACCGTTTGGCACCGGCGATGTGATTGAGGTGAGCAGCATTATTGGGGTGGTGAAAGGAATGGATTTACGCAATACCCACGTTCGCTCCTTCGACGGACGAGATATATTTATTCCTAATTCTATTCTAGTCAAGAATCCACTCATCAACTATACCCGCGATGGACTGATGCGCCATGATTTTGACGTAGGTATTGATTACGGTGAAGATGTAGTAGAAGCCACTCAGTTTATTATGCAGACCCTAAATAATCATCCTAATCTAGAGAAGTCAGCGGGTTTAGAACCGTTTGTTACCATCTCTAAATTTGATACCAGCACCATCAATCTTAAAACCTTCTTCTGGATTAATACTTTCGACTTTGAAGGCTCTACCCTGAAACTCAAGAGTCAAATCATGACTGAAGTAGTGCGGGACCTGCTACGAGAAGGGTACAACTTACCCGCTGACATCGTTGAATTAAAAATGTATCAACAACAACAGCCCATTCCAATTGACGTACAAGTACACGGTCGGTCATCAAAAAATGGTGAATAGCCGAATTTATTTGCTGGTAGAAACGTTTAATTTTAATTATAAATTATTAAACAAAATAGCCAACTATTCATTTTTATAACCGTGTACAAAAGAGAGAAGTACAGTCATCTAATACCGAATTTTAGCAGAAGCTACTAGCCACCAATTACTTATTCAATCATTTGTTCATTCTATTATTAGTTATCAAATAAATATGGCAACAGCAGCGAAGAAAGGAAAACAAACTGCCGATCAGGGCGAAAAACTAAAAGAGGCATATATGGACTATTTACTTGAGCACGGAAAGACTCCCCCCTCAGTATACCAGTTTATGAACATGCAAAAGAAGAAAGAGGTTGAGTTCTATGACTACTTTAACTCTTTTACCTCATTAGAAAAAGATATTTGGAAAGGCTTCGCTGAGGAGACTATCACCCGTATTCAGAGTGATGCGGTATATATGGAATATTCAGTACGAGAGAAGCTTCTGGCCTTTTATTATACGATGGTAGAAGTGCTAAAAAATAACCGTAGTTACGTAATGCTACGAGTAAATCAGCTACCTGCCCCCGGGCGACGATCCCCCAGCGTTGAGGTATTCAGCCGTCTGCGGGAAACCTTCTTGGAGTACGCTAACGAACTTATTGCCGAGGGCAAAGAAATTGGAGAGATCGTAAGCCGTCCGGTAATCGGCAATCGCTACGACGAAGGATTGTGGCGACAGTTACAATTTGTCATCCAGTTCTGGATAAAAGATGATAGTCAAAATTTTGAGCGTACGGATGAAGCTATCGAAAAAGCCGTCAATCTATCTTTTGATATTATGGGCCGAGGTCCGATTGATGCGGCAGTAGACTTCGCTAAATTCCTGTACCAGCAACGATAAGAACGAGTATGAAAGAACAGAATAAAATTCCCACTTCCAAAGTGCAGCGGGCTACCCGATTTGTGCGTACTGGAGCAAAAATTGGCGGCAATTACGCTAAGTATTACGCTAAAAAAGCGTTGCAACAAAACGTAAGTCGCGAAAGCCTACATGAAGATAATGCTTCCGATATTTACAGCGAGTTAAGCGAACTGAAGGGCAGTGCGCTCAAGGTACTGCAGATGATGAGTATGGATAAAAACCTGCTCCCGACCGCGTATACCGATCGTTTTGCGATGGCCCAATATAGTGCTCCGCCCTTATCGTATCCATTAGTAGTAAAGACCTTTCAGAAATATTTCGGCAAAGGTCCCACTGAGTTGTACGATACATTTAGCCGAAGTGCAAAAAATGCGGCTTCTATTGGGCAGGTACACCAAGCCACGCTAGACGGAAAAAAACTAGCGGTGAAGATTCAGTACCCTGGGGTAGCCAACAGTATTACTTCTGATTTGAAAATTGTGAAGCCATTTGCTATCCGTTTATTTAATATTAACGAACGTGATCTGGAGCATTATCTTCAGGAAGTAGAAGGCAAGCTAGTTGAAGAAACGGAATACGACTTGGAAGTTCGTCGGGGCATGGAAATTTCGGAACAGTGCGGCCATATCGAGAACATCGATTTTCCAACGTATTATCCTGAGCTATCGTCGGAGCGGATTATTACGATGGACTGGTTGGACGGGGAGCACATGAAAGAGTTCATAGCTACGAACCCTTCCCAGGAAGTGCGTAACCAGATCGGACAAGCCCTGTGGGACTTTTACAATCATCAAGTGCACTATATCAAACAAGTTCACGCTGACCCGCATCCGGGCAACTTTCTGTTCCGGCAAGATGGCACCATGGGAGTGATAGATTTTGGCTGCGTAAAGGAAATCCCTGATGATTTTTATCAGCAGTATTTCAGCCTTATTCGTCAGGATATTTTGCTCAAACCCGATCAACTGGACGATATATTTCACGATCTGGCTTTTATCAATAGTAACGACTCGGAAGCGGAAAAGAAGGTATTTAAGGCCATTTTTGTGGAAATGATTCAGCTACTGGGTCGCCCGTTCCACTATGATGAATTTGACTTCGCCGATGATAGTTATTTTACCCAAATTTTTGCGCTGAGCGAGCGAGTATCCAACACTGAAGAAGTACGACGTTCTCGTACCGCCCGTGGCCCCCGCGATGCCTTGTACATTAACCGCACTTATTTCGGCTTGTACAACCTGCTTAATGCACTTCAGGCAAAAATTATTACTCGGAAGCCAACATGGTTGGAAGCTAAAAAGTTGAGTGCCTAACTACTTCCCTTGTCTAGCTTTTCAACCATAGTGAATAAGTGTATTATTTTAGTATTCGTTACTGGATTTGGAACGATAGCTACTCCATTATCAGCTCAGCAGTACCAATACGCTGGGCTGTTTGGAGAAAACGCTTATGACATACAGGTAGTTAAGCAACAAGAAAATAGCAAACCAGTATTGATATTAGAAGAAAAGGAGCGTTACTCTAAGCATACGTTTCACCCCAAGCTAGGTACCGAAAAATGGGTACTACGCGACAAGAAAGAAAAACATAATTTTACAGCTCAACGAACCGACAATCAAATTAAAATTTGGGGCACGTTCCAAGGTGAGTCAGTTGAAAAAACTGTTGATATTGATGAGCGGTTATGGTTTAATAAGTTAGACCACGGGTTAAGTGAATTCGCAGCTTCCGACCAGCAGGAGCTATCATTTTGGGTGTTAAAGCTGGTTTCAGATTTAGACCCGCTGAAGATGGAAGCCAAGAAAGTAGGTACCGAATCACTCACCATTGATGGAAAAACCTACGAATCGGTGAAAGTAAAACTTACCATTGATAATTTTGTGCTTTCTAAGCTTTGGTCGGCCGAGTTATGGTACCGCGCCTCTGATGGGCTTTTTCTGCGTTACGAGGGGGCTAACGGTGGTCCGGGTACTCCTACCACCATTATTGAGTTAGACAAGAAAATTGAGGGGTGACTTTTTGCGTTTTTGTCTTGTTAATCTCTGTCTCTATTATTTTGATCATCTCGTCTACAGATTCAAAGAGAGGCCCAACCATACTGCCATCGTAATCTACCACATTTTCGTAATCTCCTTTTTGCCGCAAATCAAATAACTCAGAAAGAAGTCGCCCGTACTTTTTATCAATTTTACCAGTTTCCACAAAGTAAAGAGAAAATTGAGTTTTAGTGGCTGAATGAGACTTAGTGTGTATATGGTTGAGTACTAGCAGAGCGTTTACTGCGTAAAATACAGCGTAGTAAATCCTATTAGCCGCTGAATTCCAATATTCGCCACGCGCTAGTACCTTTGCTGCTTTTAGAGTTTTCCGAGCTGACTCAATACGATATTTTACGTACTCCGATCGTTCCTCGCTCGTCATAATACAATACCTTCCTGAGTAACATTTTCGTAAAACGGAGTGATACTTTGTTGAGTACGCCACTGCTTTTTTGAGTAGACGAATAAAGAGATAGCCTCACCGGTATCTAGCTCTACATCGTATATTTTATTTCTAAATTTTCTCTCAATTGCTAAATCTACTGGGTAGTCCGTAAGCACCAAAATGTCCCAATCCGAGTCAATCCGCTCATCACCTCGAGCTCGGGAACCATATAAAATGACATCGGCACCGGTATCCACTGCTCTCACAGCATCTCGGATCAATTGACTAATAGATTGTTTATGCGGTTTCATAACTCTACAGTTGATCTATCTCTATCTTAATAACGCTACACATAAGTTAGAGTTTCTAGTCAATTTACCTGAACACTTTACTGCTCTTCCAACACCGATTTACCTCTTGATTGATCACCCGATGTCCATTGCCAATCTTCGTGTAGTCTTAGCTTACCATTAGACATTACTTCGGGAGTAGAATGGCAGATACCGGTCATCAATTCGTCGCGATCGTTCACCTGATGGTAGCGCATATTAATACTTCCATCTTCGTTTACCAGTCCCAGCAAGTGTCCCAACTTGATTTTCCCACCGGAATACTCAGAAGTCAGTATGTTCCCATTTTGTTGGTAACGAAAGACTGTCTCGCTCGAGGTTTCACTATTTTTAGTGTTTTGGACTGGCTTGAAAATCTTGCCATCGTAGTTTACTGTCATCTCTATCACTTACTTTTTGCCTTTTCTCTCACTTGCTCAATAACATTTTCCTTAAAATTATTACTGCTCAGAAATTTCTTCTCGAAAAGTGAAAATTCCTTTTTAGAGATTCCATTCGCGATAGCAGCTTCTTTCCAGGTATTAATATCTAATGTATTCTGTTGAGAGGTATCGAGTAACGACTTCAAGACTGACACCGTTTTTTCTCTACCAAATTGCCACTCAAAGCACTTCAGAATAAGTGGTCCTAGCACGTACCGATAATCACTATTAATTTCGTCAGCTTTTTTTATTTTGGTAAGCGGTACAAAGGTGTTATTACTTATGTGATTAGCGTATTCGGATAACTTCTCACTTGAATACGATTGGCTTACGAATTTTTCTAAAACATAAAAGGATAAATACTCTGCGCCAGACTCCAACCAAAACCAATACAACTCACCCGACATCACATTACTCCCAAAATAATTGTGAGCCAGTTCGTGCCCGAAGAAGCGATATTGATGATCTTTGAAAACTCCTTTGTCCGTTAGCAGTTCTTTGAAATTAAGATTGGCAAATCCGAGGGCTGGATACACGTTGAACCCCCAATTACTGTTTCCCATTGCTTTTACTGCTCGATGGCTAACAATGTAAATATTATCTTCGAACTGCCGATCAAATGTAGCCGCATAGAACTTTTTAATGTCATCGATATTATCGAAAATCTTCTTAGCCACTTCATTGCCAACTTCAACGTTAAGTAAATAGTCACCGTTGACGCTTTGGTAATCATAATTTCCGGCAAAAAGAAATAGAGGAACCGCTTTAGAAGAAGAAAAGTGGGCTATTTCCCCTGGTTGAGGCGAGCTACCGTTAATAAATATACTCCGACAATTTTTGCCTTGTACGGTGATCTCATATGTATAGCGGTCTATGAGTCTATCATTCTTCACATCGTATAAAACCGGATACCACTTAGCTTGCTCGGTGGCCCTTACTGTTTGGCTGTTGATAGCGATATACCCTTTAAAGTCAAACCAATTATAACTACTATCGTAGATGGGAAAAGCTCCGGTGTATTCTACCTTAAAACTAGAGGGAATGCTAAGTGGAAGACCTTGGTCATCAACGAAGTAGTATTCTAGCGCTTCGCCTCTGGTTTCCCCATCGTAGAAGCCATCGTACCTTATAAGCTCTCCGGCACTGTCCTTAAAGTATTTAATATTCATGCCGTGGTTGAGTAGTATCTTATAATCGTCTAAGCCATAGATATCTGAAACTACCAAATCACACTGAAAAACTCCTGTTTCTAAATCTACCGTCACGTTGCCTTCAATATGCTGCGAAAAAGATCTTTCAGCTAAGAATAAAATGAAAATGAACAGAATTAGTCTCATAAAGCTATTTACTTACCCAATAAAGTTAATAATCCATCGGGATGGTGAATAAGGTGTAAAGGATGTAGGCGAGCCAGTGCCTCGGCTGTATTAGCTCCCCAAGATACCGCAATCATATCAATACCAGTTTTTTTTGCCGCATCAATATCGCGGGTTTCATCGCCAATATATGCCATCTCCTGCTGCTGTAGCTGTTGCCGTTTGAGCAATCGCTTGAGTACTCGACTTTTTCCGAATAAAGAAGGTGACGAATAGACAAATTCAAAAAATGCCATACCATTGGCCTCCAGAAACCGCTCTACATTTGATTGAGAATTAGAAGTGACAATGCCTAGTTGGTACATTGTTTTCAATTCTTCAAGCACCTCCTTTATAGAGCTAATGGGTTGAATCAGATGCATCTCTTTCTTCAATTCAGCTTTCATGCGAATAGCAATAGCCGGAACGCGCAGCAGCGGAATCTTTAGTATTTTTAGTGCCTCGCGCGAACGTACTCCCCGAAGCATTTCAATCTCGTGGTCGGCTACGTATCGGTAACCAAACTCTTCAGATAGACGATTGCTAATAGATAAAATATGGGGTAGTGTGTCGGCAATAGTGCCATCAAAATCGAAAACGAGCGTCTTCTTAGCGTTCATCTTCTTTTCGTTCCCGTCGAGATGGAATACCCCCGGCACGCCCAATATAGGTGTTAGAGTTAAAAATGAATATTGCTCCGGCCACTCCCACTACTCCGCCAGCGAAGATTAGTGGTTGACCCCATTCAGCATAGTCTTCGCTCCCGCCAAGTACTCCACCCAAAATAACGATAGAGTACCCAATGGCTGATGTTAGAATACCAGTACGAAACCGATTATGCGATATGCGTAGATTCGTTTGAGTTTCTTCTAACTCAGTGCGTAGCTGCATAATTTCAGCTCGTAGCGAGTCTTGATTGAGCGAAGTTGGCGACGGATTGTTTTGAGCAAACAATGACGTTGAAAAGCCAAGTATGAATAAGAGGGAAGAAAAATAATGCATAGATCAAAGTACGGTTTAGGTATCGGACATTGGGAATTGTATCTTAATGGTTAGAATAGCACGGGTACTAAAACCCAATTCCCCAATTTTAATACTCAAAAATAAGCATAGCTTAGGTATTTAACCAAGCTTTAAAGAAGGTGACTTTCTCTCGGCTGACGATAATGTCTTGTTCGGCAGCAGGCTTTAGGGTTAATTTCAAGCGGCCATTAGCATAATTCTGTATGCCTTGAATAGTATCTATGTTTATAGTGTAGGACCGATTTACTCGAAAAAAGCCTTCGGGAGGTAGCAAATCTTGTTCTAATCGTTCCATGGTATGGTCAATTACGTAGCGCCTAGCTTCTTTGGTAACTAAGTAGACCACTTTCCCATCTGCTTGAAAGTAAGCTACCTCGTTTTGAGTTATAGAGTGATAATGATTCCCAGATTTCACTAAAAAGCGCGATTGGTAAGGTGGGCTTAGCCGAGCGTACATCTGTTGCAAGATTCTATTATCTACTACCGGGCGTATCTGCTGGCGTATAAACCGTTGCAAAGCCGCCTTAAGCTCAGCCGGATCAATCGGTTTAAGTAAATAATCAATGCTATTGAGTTTGAAAGCTTGCAGAGCGTACTGATCGTAGGCAGTGGTAAACACTACCGGAGTGTCTACTTCAATTCGATTGAATATTTCAAAACTGATTCCGTCGGATAGCTGAATATCGAGAAACACCAAATCTACCGGATCTTCTTTGGCAAAGAACTCAACGCAGTCTTCTACTGTATCAAGAGTATCTCGTACTTGTATTGACTCATCGCATTGAGAAATTAGCTCGGTAAGCCGTTCACTGGCGAGAGGCTCATCTTCAACAATAAGTACATCCATAGTTAAACGGCTACTTTTTTCACCAGCGGTAACTTAACGGTATAGTGAGTTTCGCTTTCTTCAACTTGCACCTCTTGCTGAGTTAGATAGGCAAACCGCTGTTGTATATTTTGCAGACCTAACCCTCCCGATTCTATATATGTTTGGCGACGCTGGAGATTGTTACGAACAACTAAATGGTCACCTTTTAAATAAATCTCAATAGTAAGTGGTTTCTTTTTGGAAACAATATTATGCTTGATAGCATTCTCAACCGGAATCTGCATGGCAGCGGGAGGAATAGTGTAGTGCTCCATTTGTTGGTCCGACAAATCCGTATGGATCGCAATGCTTTCGCCAAACCTAATTCTCAATAGGAAAATAAACGCCTCTACAAATTCCATTTCTGCTTTCAAACTCACTATCTCACTCTCCTGATTGTATAGTAAGTAGCGATATACTCGCGATAATTGCTGAATAAAATTAGTAGCTAGATCGGCGTCTTTGTGAACTAACTCGGTTAGTACGTTAAATGAGTTGAATAAAAAATGAGGATTGATCTGGTTGCGGAGAGATTCGAACTGAGATTCGGCACTTATTGTCTTAAGTCGCTCTGCTTCCAGTCGGCTATCCTTCAATTTACTATTAAAGTAGATAATAGCATTTACGGTATGTAGGAATAAATTGATGCGGAAGGCAAACGCTAGAGCCAATTTTAGCAGCGACATGTTCTCCATAAATGCTCCACCCTGCCACAAAGCAGCACCATATACTACCACTAAAGAAGAAAATAGCACATTGATCAGACTTAATAAGAAGTAAGGGATTAGCGGAGTTAGGCGAGAGAAGCTAAGCGCTAAACGTTGACTAACCTGCTTCCAGAGCCAACGATTGATCTCCCATACTAATACCACAACTAAGAGTATTAGTGTGAAAAACTGCCATTTTGCTAACGAGATTTCCAGTAGCTGATCACCACTGGTAAATAAAATATTTAAATAGGAATACCCCGCCAGCAGTAGGATAAATAAGTAGCGATAACGGTGATGAAATATGTTAACATTCATACTACACAATTCCAGTCAACAATTGATGGCTAACATTTGGACAATAAACGAATAAAAAGAAACCCTGACCAAAAGGTTCAGGGTTTCAATATACTACCAAATCGCCTATTATGGTAGTAGAACTTGGTCTATTACATGAACTACTCCGTTGGTAGCCAAGATATTTACTCCAACAATAGATGCATCAGCGCTATCTTCGCTTCCGTCTGCAATGGTAAGGTTATCAGCGTTAATGGTGATGTCGCCACCTAACGTTTCCAATTCACCATTGGTTAAATCGGTTGAATAAAAGTCCTCACCACTAGAAACATGTAGTAAAAGTACTGCTTGTAGGGTTGTTGCCTCTATCTCGTCAATTCCACTTACGCCTAATGCTTGGTAAAGTGCTTCAAAGGCTGCGTCGGTAGGGGCAAATACTGTGAAAGGAGAGATTGTACTACCTCGCTTCTCATCCAGAATGCTTACTAATGGAAGCAGATCAGCGTTATCAGCACTAGCTTGCTCTACTTTGGTGAGAGCTGCTACCAGTTGCGTGAACTGAGGAGCATCACCCTGAGTAGCCGCTACGGCAATCTCCGTTACGGTTTGGCTAGCAGGAATTAATACGCCGTCTACTACGTGTACTACCCCATTGTTGGTTTCAATATCGGCTTCAATCACCTCAATTTCACCGTTGATAAAGAACCCATCGTCATTGTTACTCACGTTAATCTCTCGGAACTTACCATCTACTTCTAAGCGAGAGTGTGTTGCTGAAGCACCATCTTTAAAGTCAGCTACCGCTTTACGTTGTCCGCTTAAGTGGTACAGCAGTATATCACCTAGGTTTTCGGCAGCAAGCAATTCTTCCGCACTAGCAAATCCGTTGTCTTCTACAAATTGGGCGAAAGCTTCATTAGTTGGCAAGAATAGTGTCCAATTAATACTAGGCTCGGTAATTACTGTCACATCAGCGGCTTCTACTGCTGCTAAGAATGTGGTGAACCGACCTTCGGCATCAAATACCGCTGGTTGCAACATGGTGCCGATAGCATCCAGGATGAATTCCGGTACTAATACTTCATCAATTACGTGAACCACCCCGTTGGCCGCTTCAATATTAGCCAAATCGGCAATTACGTTCGTGGTTTCATTAATGACTACTCCGCCATTTCGGTCAATATCCAGATCACTTCCTTCCAAGGTTTCCTCTTCATCGCTTAGCTCAGCAGCTAGCTTACCGCTACTTAGTATGTGATACTCTAATACCCGGCGTAATACGTAATCCGGCACATCTTCTAGTCCGCTTAACTGAACGCCTAACGCATCCGATAACGTAGCTAGTAAATCACCGAAAGCATCGTTGGTTGGGGCAAATACTGTGACGTCGGCATTAAAGTCAGCCGCAACCTCAAGTAAATCAGGGGTACGTTGTAGCGCAGCGACTAGTGTGCTTAGTGCCTCAGTATCAGCCGCTATCTGAGCAATAGTAGCAGGAGGGGCAAGAGATTCAGGTACTAGTACCCGATCAATCAAATGAACTACACCATTAGCAGCCATTACATCGGCAGTAGTAACGGTTACATTTCCGTTAATGACTACTCCGTCAGATTTATCAATGGATAAACTTTCTCCTGATAGGGTTTCTTCCATCTCTTCTAAGTCATCAGCTACTTTAGTTGCACCCAGAATATGGTACTGCAAAATTTGAGCTAGTACATCGTCCGGAATATCATCTAGACTATTGAAGCGAGGGTCTTCTTCTAATAACATAGCGAAAGCCTCATTGCTAGGCGCAAATACTGTTAGCATTGCTTCAGCATTGCCAGCTGCATCCAACAAATCGGGAACCCTTTGTAGGGCATCTACCAAAATACTCAAGTTCTCCGTGCTTACGGCAATTTCAGCAATAGTGGGCTGAGGCAGCAACGACGGGGGCATTAGAACCTGATCAATCAGATGCACCACGCC
>NZ_JBARYM010000224.1:0-5187 GCF_049647865.1 Tunicatimonas sp.
ACCCGCTCGATGTCACCCCCAATGGAGCCTTCACTGAAGTACATGGGCATCCAGGGTTCGAACCGAGACAGTAATAGAGGTTGTACTTCGGGGTGAGTGTGTAAGTAATAATTAACACCATCTGCCCAGGCATCACACAAGGTCTTGAGCCACGCTGGGCTATTTTCGTAGTGAGCAATGGCTTCGTCTTGGGTCATAAATAGCTTAGCCCGCAAATCGCTGTATAATGCACTTTCGCCATCTACCTCCGCTAAGCGTCCGGTAGCCCAAATGTAGTTCTGTTCAACCCGAGAAAAATCGTCTTCGCACTGGGCGTATAGTAAACCAAAAACGGCATCGGCATCTGTCTTTCCGTATATATGAGGGACGCCGAAATCATCGCGATGAATTGTGACGTTCTCGGCTTGCGTTTGCCAACGGGTAAGTTCGGGAGGTGCTTGGGAAGTGGTTCGACAGCCAAAGAGGCTTCCAATAAGTAGTAGTGTGGCATTAAATAAGTATCGGTTAATCATGTGCAACGTAGTAGAGTATAAAAAGAATAAGCGAGTATGGCGTATTTTCTTCGAATACCAAACTATGCTGATTAATTTATTATTCAACTTCAATGATTATAAAAGTGGCGGAATAGCTGTATTTAAGCCTATATTAATGACAATTGACTTGGTTCTATAAGAAGACAATGCCTTAGTGATCGGCAGCGATACGGTATCTTCTTCTTACAGCAACCGGCCTACTATCACATCATTTGGTTGATAACTAATGTAATGGCCATATTCCTTGAACGAATTAGGGACAGATAAAAAGAAATAGGTTGAATTGGTTCGGACGAATCATCGGAGAATCGCTTTGAGACACTTTCACGGCTACTTTCATCATAAAAAAACATGAAAAGTTGTCCGTAAGATTGCGTTGTCTTATTCAATTTGTTTACTGTCTTTTGTCTGGTTTATATAGTAGAATGAATACAAATGATGAAGAAGAAGATTCGCTACCCCTTATTACTTATATAATGTCACCCTTAAAAGCAATAGTCACCATGGGTTTACTCTGCCACTATTGAAACGCGCTCCTACCCGTACCGAGTCCTTCCATTCTATAGGCCCTTAGGCAGGTACCATCTCAGCTATTTCCATTCGCTTCCAATTGCGGTGCTGGGCAATAGTCTTTTTGATAACTGCTACCTTTTCGTTGATCAACACGGCCTGATCTTCTTTATGATGTTGAATATATGTGCCGTCAATGAGATCCTCCCCTTCGTTATCAGCGATGATGGCTTTGCAATGTTTGAAGGCTTCGTTTAGAAATTTGGTAAACTTAGCTTCCTTTTGAAGCGCTTTAATAGATTTTGATCCACCCGGAATATATACTGCATCAAAGAGCACACTTTCTGTCGTAGCGATAGCCGCACCTACGGAATGCTTCATGTTCTGATCACAGGTAACCGTACCCCCGTGCGGGGCAATTAACACCAGCGTAGCCCCTTCTTTCTCCAGTTTCTGCACGTTCTCATAGTCCTTCATGCGGAAACCGTCCGCTACCAGTACCGCTATTTTCCGCGCAGCGATGCTTTCAAACTTGGTGTTGGCCTGGCTCAACGCAGGTGATTTATCCAGATAGTTTTTCTTTTTACCGGGCTGATGCTCTTTTACCTTAGCATCGGCCCCAATAGCTTGATTAATGGGTTTTTCAATACTACTAGGTACGCTCATGCCTAAATCCTCAGCTACTTTCTTTGCCAAATCCTGATCAATCTGAGCAATTAACCATAGCATTCGTTCTTTAATAGGGTCATGGTTACACTTCCCTAACTCAAAAGCGTAAGCATTGGCCACGTGCGATTTCTCCCAATCGGCTAAACTTCGGTAAAACAAGGCCGGCTGGGAGAAGTGATCGCTAAAACTTTCGCTTCGTCCTCTTATTTTTTTAGCATCAATACGCTCTTCGTATGAATGGAAGGCCCCTTCGGCCATCTTACTTAGATGTGGGCACCCTCCCCCGAGTGTGTTGGGGAAATAAGCGGTTTGGCCGGTTGGTATAATCATCTGCATGTGCGCGTCCCGCAAATTATTGTGACTTTCTACCACTGGCCGATTAATCGGAATTTGATGGAAATTAGGACTACCTAGCCGTGATAGTTGGGTATCGCGATACGAGAACAGGCGACCTTGCAACAGTGGATCATTCGTAAAGTCTAACCCGGGTACAATATGGCCCGGTAGAAAGGCTACTTGCTCAGTTTCAGCGAAGAAGTTATCCGGATTACGATTCAGCGTCATCTTCCCTACTATGTGCACGGGTACCAGCTCTTCAGGAATTAATTTGGTAGGATCTAGCAGATCAAATTCAAATTTGTGTTCGTCTTTCTCAGGGATAATTTGTAACCCCAGTTCCCATTCCGGATACTGGCCTGCATCAATAGCATCCCACAAATCTCGGCGGTGGAAATCAGCATCCGCTCCACTTATTTTGACAGCTTCGTCCCAGGTTACGGAGTGCACCCCTAGCGTTGGCTTCCAGTGAAATTTCACAAAATGAGCTTCCCCCTTTTTGTTAATCATCCGAAACGTATGAATACCAAAGCCTTCCATCATCCGATAACTGCGAGGAATGCCCCGGTCACTCATCACCCAAATATGATTATGCAACGTCTCGGTCGTGAGCGAAACGAAGTCATAAAAAGTGTCGTGCGCTTAGGCAGCCTGTGGTATTTCATTATTAGGTTCTGGTTTGACCGAGTGGATCAAATCCGGAAATTTCATAGCATCTTGAATGAAGAAGATAGGCATATTATTACCTACCAAATCCCAGGTTCCTTCTTCGGTGTAAAACTTGACAGCGAATCCGCGTACATCGCGCGCCAAGTCAGTTGACCCTTTAGATCCGGCTACTGTAGAAAACCGAACAAAAACCGGAGTTTTCCTTTTCGTATCGTTAAAGATTCCTGCTTTCGTATACTTCGGAATAGGTTCGTATAGTTCAAATACACCGTGCGCCCCACTTCCTCGAGCATGTACGATCCGCTCAGGAATTCGCTCATGATCAAAATGCGATATCTTTTCGCGTAGCAAAAAGTCTTCTAATAACGTAGAACCACGCTCCCCACTCTTAAGTGAATTGTTAGTGTCATTAACTTTCAGTCCCTGGTTAGTAGTTAAGGGCTGATTATCATACTCTTTCTTATGTTGAGATAGTTGTTCTTGCTTTTTAGACCCTTTTTCTTTTGAGTTTTTTTTGTGCTGCTTAGCCATAGTGTTGTATAGTTTTAGGTAAAAAAATTGGCTTCTCTTAGGTAACCTACTAGGCACGAAATAGTTGTTCCATAGGCTATCTTTCCCAAATGATTCCCTATGGGATGGGGCTACCCTGCCATGAGCAGATGGGCTGATCAAGATTGTTTCAAACCTTTGTAGCGATTATCCCACCCTCTTTAATAACGAAGCCGGTCTGGGAAGAAGCAGCTATAGAAAATAGCAATAGCATCAGTGATAAAGCAATTTCTTTTATAGAGGTGAAAGTAGTTGTGCTTTGATAGAATTTAGACGTAACATAATCTAACATCACTATTCTATAAGTATTTTATCTGAGCGATCGTTGGGCTATATGCTACGAATCGTGTGTTCGTTATTTCACTTGGTAGATTTAGGTCCTGGTTATTCCCCCAGGTCGAGCCCGTATTTCCGTAAAGATTCAATATTTTCCGAAGTAAAAGGCTTGGTAATGTAGTCGTGTATCATCGTGTATCGTAGTGCCCGAGTTTGGTCATGCGGTAGAATGGAAGATGAAAGCACAACCACGGGCAGTAATAGAGGTAGCTTTTCTAGAAAATCCAGCAGCTTCCAACCGGGTTCGTTGGGGTAATGCAATTCCATCAGTACAAGCTGAGGGCGAGCTATGTCCTCAATAAGCAAGGGGTGTATTACTTTCGATGGGCTGTTAAAAAACCGGATCGTCACGTGTGGGGCATACCGATTCATGATCTTTTTTAGTATAAACTGATCTACGGCGTTCGAATCTATACAATAGATATCAGCCGTGTTGCAATGGCAATCGTTCATTCGTGATAATTGGGGTAGTGAAGCAAACTGGCTGATCTAGTTTCATAGGACTTCTTCTTTAAGCTGTTTGATTATGATCAAAATCACTTTAAGGCGGCTACCACATACGTGAAAGATCCTAAAATAGGTAGGCCTAGCGCAAGTAGTCCCGCAAAGAGTCCCATATGTCCTGCTAGGATACCTAATACATACAATGACTAAGAAATAGCTTTATATCGTAATTCAGTAGATAGCATGGTTTCATAGTCAATTAATTGATACGCTTCGGTCCCCTATTCTTCTTTTTTCGAGAGCAAATAGAAAATGGGAAAATAGAGCGTCATCGCACTTAATGCTATACTTAAAAGCATTAGTTTCTATATGTGTAGTCGTGAGTGCTGCGCGAAGGTGAGGTTAAAATCTTTGCAGCAATAGTCTTTATACCTTCCTTTGTTGAGTATTTTTAAACTATTATTTAACAATTCAGTTTAAAATATAGAACAATTTTGACATTTTGTAGTATGAGTCTTAAACAAAATAGTAGAATCATTCGTAACTATTCTTATTTTTCTACAGAGTTTGCTTAATTCTTTATTTTTATTGATTCAATATGTTATTGCTACCTGAATTTGTCTTCAACAGTAGTTGTTTATTACGTGAGCTTTTAATGCTATCAACCACTACTTAAATGATATTTTTAGGGACATTCAATGCTTGGATGATAGATATAATTATGCTTCAATTTAGTGTCATATGCTCATTTTTAGCTTTTCCGGGCATATGTTTATCACGATATGTAAACATATTGTTTACAAAAATAAACATATTGTTTACAGTTACAAATCCGTCCTACAGTAAATCATGAGCCGAGAGGGAATTACGGGTAGATTTATTAAGGTCCATCACTATTTGGTAGAAAATGGGCTGGTTAAAAATCAGCGAGACTTTGCTACAGAACTTGATGCCCACACACAAAGTATTAGTGCTATTTTTAACGGTAAGCGTTCGGTCACGTTAGATCATTTGGCTCACTTATTCAGGGTGGATGGAGTTAGCCCCTACTCTGTTTTTCTTAATAAAGGTCCTATAATAATTAGAGACATTGCTGCCCAGCTAAATAAGGATCAACTTCCTGACGGGGAAGCATTTAGTC
>NZ_JBARYM010000225.1:0-1897 GCF_049647865.1 Tunicatimonas sp.
ATTAACCAGTACTGTACCGAGAACGACCTGGATTCTCGTATGACTCAGGTTAGGCGGAAGAGCCGAAAGAAGCGCTCTTCCCAAGCCAAATCCGATACTAAGCAGCGCACCTACGATTACTACCGCCAAGGCAAGTCAGTAGCCGAGATTGCTCAATTACGCGAACTGAGCCCTACCACTGTTAGTACTCATTTAGCCCACTTCGTCCAAAATGGCTCCCTGGATGTAACCGAACTGGTTGATCCCGCCACTATCACTAAAATTGAAGATGCCGTCTACGTGCACGGCGACTCCGCCATGAAGCCCCTCAAAGACGCGCTAGACGACAGCATTAGTTACGATGAAATACGGTTGGTGGTGGCTTACAACAGGCGGTAGTTACACCTCTTTCAATCTTTCCATTTCAGATTCTTCTAACCGGGCAACATCAAGAAAATATTCTCATTGTAGGCGTATCCAAAAACTAGCACTAATCCTTAAGGCTTCGCCTACTCTCAAAGCAGTCTGTGCAGAGAAATTCCTTTTAACTCTTCAACAGCTCGTTAAGATGAGTTAAATTCAGCCTACTTCCTGATAACTAGTTGCTTTTCAGCTTTTCAGCCACCTTATCGTAATATTCTTGGGTTAGTACCTCGGTCCAGGTAGTGGGCTGTTCACCACTATAGAAAGCCAAATAGGTCACATCATTATCCTTGGTAGAGGAATGCCAATGCTCGATATCTTTCTCACATTTAATTACGTCTCCTTCTTTCAGAATGACAGGTTCTTTTCCTTTCTCTTGATAATAGGCTTCGCCATCTACAATTACTAAAACCTGCGCAGAACTATGTTGATGCCAATCCAAAGTGGAATTGGCTCTAAAAGTTGCTTTTGTAATATTATGACCCAAGTCGGCATCATCGTGAATTATGGCATTTAGCCAAGCTTCTCCAATGTAATACGTATTAGGTGCCTTTCTACCCTTAGTAAGATACGAGGAAACGTCATAGTCAGAACTTTGGGCAATTAAATATGAAGGGGCTAAAAGAAATAAGGTGATAATTAGATTTCTCATTTTATACTTTTTAATTAGTTATTTTTCGAGGTTATATAGAAGTCGGAAACCTCACTTAATAACTCTTCCATATGGCGTACATAATCCGTTATTGCCCCTTCTACAATTGAATTGAGCGAAGTTTTTTTGATAGCTGCTAAGTAAAATGCTTTCTGATGTAGCTCAGGGGCTATTCTAATATTAAATGAACCTTTAAAAGATTTAAGCGGAGGTTTACCTACCTCCTCACATAATACTATATAATCATCTACTGCCTCCTCAAATGCGCTTTTAAGGGAGGATACTGATTCGCCCTCAAAGGTAACCAGATCGTTAATGCCAATTATTTTACCAAACATAGTCTGATCAGCACTGCTATACCCAACAGTGCCATAGAAATCTTTGTGCTTCAGTACGTTTTCCATCGCCTACTAAATTAGTTTTAACTCTTTTAAATGATTTAGTAACAAATTGATGACATACAACTTCACCTCGCTTTGCGGATGAGGCTTATGAATACGAATTACTTGCTTCGTTTCTCTATTTATAAATGCAACCGCCGATCCACTCGTCTTCCCTTTAGTACTCTCTTCATACCCAAAGCCTTTCAGTAATTGCACTACTTCAGCATACTTAAAGTTTTTGGGTTTACTTTTTAAGCGCTCAATTAGCTTTTGATGACGCGACATAACAAGATGTATTCTAAAGGTACGTGTTATGTATTACGTTTGCAACTAAATGATAGTTACACATAAGCGTTTCAATAACACTTACTTTTTGGTCGGGCAATCCAATGCCTATCTCTACTTCGTAAGTCTACCAATTGGCGTAGCTTTTTAGTGCTAATTAAAGAAGCGACTCGCT
>NZ_JBARYM010000226.1:0-2125 GCF_049647865.1 Tunicatimonas sp.
CCTATTGCTGCTGAGGCAGTTCATCAGCTGCCTAGCGGTTCTCAGGGCAGCATTAATTATTATCTAGCACTGCTGGAGCGCGATCCTGAGGATTACGAATCTCAGTACTTACTCAACCTAGCCTACATGACACTGGGCAAATATCCGGCTGAGGTACCTGACTCCTTGCTCATTGTGTCGCCTCTCTTTGAGAAGCCGGAGCAACAGTGGGTTCGCGATGTGGCTATTGCCCAGAACCTCGATGTACAAGGCTTGGCCGGAGGAGTGGTCGCTGAGGATGTTAATCAGGACGGCCATATTGACCTGATAATATCTTCTTGGGATATGCAAACCCACTTACAACTTTTTTTGAATGATGGAAAGGGCACCTGGCGGGAAGCATCGCTGGAGGCTGGTTTGTCAGCCGTTCCGGGGGGGCTTAACCTTGTGCCTACTGATTTTAATAACGATGGAAGAGTGGATATTTTGGTACTACGCGGAGGGTGGTTGGGTCTGTTTGGCAACCTACCTAATAGCTTACTGAAAAATGTGGGCATTGATGAATACGGAATACCTCAATTCAGCGATGTGACCCAGGAGGCAGGAATGGATAGCCAACTACCTACTCAAACGGCGGTATGGGCTGATTTCAATCTGGATGGCTGGCTGGATGTGTTTATCGGCAACGAGTCGGCGGTGAGCGGTTTTAACAATCCTTCGGAGCTGTACCTTAATCAGCAGGATGGCACCTTCCGAGAGGCGGCGCAGGCAGCGGGAGTTTCTTTCACTACTCAAAATATGCGGGATCAACGGATCATCAAAGGAGTAACTGCTGCCGATTATAATCACGATAAGCTACCCGATCTGTTTGTAAGCACTCGGGATGGTACTAATTACTTGTTTGAAAACCAGGGGGTCTCCTCGAGTGTTCCGGTGTTCAAAGACGTGACGGCCAATTCGAGCTTAGATGCCTACGATAAAACGTTTACCACCTGGTTCTGGGACTATAATAATGATGGCTGGGAAGACTTATTGGTATCGGGGTTTCATTCTGATGCTCAGTACGAAGGCAAATCTATTGCCGATGACTTTGCCCGGGAGCAACTAGGCTTACCTCACACGGCCACAGCAGGTTTGCTGTACAAAAATCAGGGCGACGGAACCTTTACTGACGTATCGGAAGAAGTTGGGCTGGATAAAATTTTATACATGATGGGCGGTAACTACGGTGATATTGACAACGACGGCTGGTTAGACTTTTACTGTGGCAATGGTGACCCCGATCTGCGGTCGGTCATTCCCAACCGGATGTTTCGTTTCAATGGCGAACGTTTCGAGGAGATCACTAATCAGGGCTTCGGCCACATCCAGAAGGGACACGGTGCTGCTTTTGCTGATTTTGATGAGGATGGGGATCAGGATATTTATACGGTAGTCGGTGGATTTTACGAAGGCGATGTGTACCAGAATATTCTGCTGGAGAATCAGGGCAAACCAAAAAACCATTTTATTCAAGTACGGCTGAAAGGAAGCAGAAGTAATGCTTTGGGCGTAGGAGCCCGACTGGAAGCTGTGCTAAAAACAGACAGCGGTGACCATCGGCGTATCTTTCGTACGGTAGGGTCCGGTGGTAGCTTCGGAGCCTCGCCATTTACTCAACACATTGGGCTGGGTAGTACTAAAGTGGTCGATACGCTGTACGTGCACTGGCCCAACGGAACGTCTCCCCAAGTACTTACCCAACTCGCGGCTGATCGGCTCTACGTTATTGAAGAATCGCTGAATTCTGAACTGGTTTCCAGTGCAAAACTTGCAGAGAATCCGCGTAGCTGGAAATAAGTATTTCTCCGTTACCAAGTGGTACTGCATCTCTAACTTCTTGCAGTACGTGAAGCTGGGTTTCATTCCAAGGTAAAGGAACAAAAGCAGTGTCCTGATGAAGCAGAACCACTCCCGTAAAGTTATCATTCCATCCCATGGAGACACTGAGTTTGCGGTTGTTCCCCAAACCCAGGATATCGACTGCCCCGTCGCTATTAAAATCACGGGTAACGAACGCATTGATCGGACCGGTTTGCGCTACTCGGGGCAAAGGCTTCACGGCAAACTCTTTGCCCTTTTGGTTCAGAAGAACCACACTTTGCAT
>NZ_JBARYM010000227.1:0-3823 GCF_049647865.1 Tunicatimonas sp.
GTTCAGAAGTAACAGTTTAAAAAATAAAAACTATAGCTCAAAAAATCTAAACTACATATGCCCTCACTTATACACTACATTACAACTATGCTGCCAATGCTGATAAAGCACAATTGGGTGATAATTATACTAAAAGCGGGGTTTTTTTTACCCAAAAATGATTAAATGATGGGGATATAATTACTCAAGTCCCCAATTATTCAACATAATACTTTTAAAGAGCAAAATATAAATGCTTTTTTTGGGAATATATTCTTTTTATAAGAATATATCCGTACATTAGAGTCAACAAAATATTTTCGCTATGAATAAGCACAACCAAACAAGTACATTGGAAGAAGTTAGAATTAAGCGAACTGAAATTATTGGAACAATCGCTCTCCAGTATCTTCAATCTATTAGAGTAAAAACAACCTCTAACTAGGATATAAAGGAGAATTCATTTTCATTATAAACGCGCATCATTCTAACTGGGCGTTTTTCTTTCATAGTCCGACTCATATCTACTTCTCTGTCTACCCAATCCCCGATTGCAGATTTATTCTTAAGCATATTTAATGCAGATGTAAGCCAAACCTGCTGGCCAGGAAGAACTTTACGTAGGGGTTGCTCAGTAACGAATCGGATGCAAATTTCATCAGGTATTTCTTCGCCCGGAAATATAGGCTTTACCTGATTATAGACTAATGATAAAGGTTCAGTAGCATATTCTATAAGTTCCCAAGCAAGGTTGGGAATATGGTAGACGAATCGGTGAATCTGCTCAATATGAGTAAGCCAAATAGTATAACTTGGTTGTCTTTTAGTGGGCGAGATAAAAGAAAGAAGTTGTTGACAAGCAGTCACATTGGAGAAAGGAACAGCTATTATATCTTCAGGAGTATTTTTTAATAGTATTTTAAAAGTTGAGAGCATCTGATACTAAAATTTATCCAAAGAAGGAAGATATATTTTTATTTCTGTTCCATAATCTACTTTGCTTTTTATTTTCATTTCACCACCTAATTTTTCAATATTTGATTTTACGATAAATAGCCCTAAACCGCTTCCAGAGGAAGTGCTACTACCACGATAAAACATATCGAATGCCCGATCCAAAACGGTTTTGCTCATTCCTTCGCCATTATCTCTTACTGTTATCTCAATACCACCTCGACGAGGTTTAGTAATCACTTTAACGTAAGGTGCATTATTGATGTATCTATGGTACTTAATACTATTTTCAACTAAATTCTGTAAAATAGAACGAAATAGTTTTTCACTACTCTTAAATATTACAGGTGAATCATTTTCTAATGTAATATTAACTTTCTCACGATTAGGATAGTTTGCTAAACTATCAATTACATCAAGTATGCATAAAGTTACGTCAAACGATTGCATGTTTAGTTTAGTACGATCCGTAATGCCTATTTCAAGGAGTCCCATAAGCGTAGAGTTGAGTTTGTCAGCACTCTGTTTAATAAGCGTGAGGTAGTATTGTAAGGTAGGTAGGTCAGTTTCGGTTTGTTCAATTACCTGGAGCAATCCCTGCATACTAGCTAATGGACCTTTCAAATCATGAGAAACTCGGTATACTAACGTTTTTAATTCGTCATTCTTCTGGCGTAGCGCGTTTGAGGTAAGTTGAATATGTTGTAAATCTTTAGCAATGAGTACATAGCCAATACTTTCACGATTATCTCTCAATCTAGACAATGAGATAGTAACCGGTAATCTACCTGAGCCAGACATTTTGAAAGAGGCCTCTAAATTGTAAATTTGCTTCTTCTTTCGTAGGGAATCTTTAAGGTTAGTAATAAACTTCGCTTTTCTTCCGTCGAAAAGTATATCTAGAGGCTGATTTATAAAGTAAGATTCAGGCTGAGCTAATAGCTCACATACCTTCTGGTTTACCTGCTTGATGCGCAGATGCTTATCAAAAATAATAAGCATATCTACAATACCTTGTAAAATAGAGTTGAGGTAGTTACGGGAAATTACGGTGTCTCGTAATTCTTCACTAAGCATATTAACACCAGAAGCAATGGCATCAATATCATCGAATTTATCTGAAACTGGTGCCAGATGCCGAAAATTACCTTCAGCAATTTCCAATAATGCCCGATTAATAGCATCTATTCGCTTGTCTCTGTTTGGGGGCATAGATTCCGTTGTCTTATAGTGATGGCTATTGAACAAGTCAAGCTAAAGCCTACTGGTTAAAATACAATAAAAATACACAAAGTTTTTTGAGAAATTATGAATTGAGGGGGGCATTATCAATTTATTGACTAAAAACTTAATTAATGCTCTGTATGTCCCAATAAGAACCGCACAATCTGACTGAGATACACGGTACTCTGAAAGGCAATCGAAAGCATTTGTAAAGTGCTCTAATAATTTGACCCTAATTTACTCTGTCCACTTCTATGGTTGAATACGGGTTATTCTAAAGCAAATTAGCTATAATCTGCCGCGATAGGTAAGTATTTTCTAAGCAAAATACGGAAGCAGAAGAACTTACGTTAGCGTAGCTATCATTGAAAGAAAATGGTAACTTACTATTCTGCAAGCTGCTCAGTTAGTCAGTAAAGCTCACAATCCACTCAGTTGCTTCCGTTGAGTTGGTAAAAAATCTAAAAGGATATTCTGGGCGATAGAATTTGACAAAAAAATTACCCATCATGCGTGTGACCGGATTATTAAGAACAACTGCGAGCGCCAGTAAGTCTTTACCCGCTTTAGAAGAAGCGAAAAAGGTGCGAGCATCTTTATCTACGTGTTTCACATTGGAAATATCAACAATAGAAGCAATCTTTCTACCTTCAGTTATGTCCAATCTATAAGCTGTAGCTTCCTCGGCAATGGCTAAGTTTATAATAGCGACTTTATACTGTGCATGCAGTACGCCATTACAAAACTGTATGGAGATAAAATCATTTTCGTAAACCTGGTTTTCCATACATCAATAGTACATGAAACTTTAATTGTAAAGGATGATTGTTGGAAAAATACTTACACATGTGAGGATAAGTATAGTTGTGCAAATTTACCGATTATTTTTTTGCATAATCTTGTCATATCACTTACAAAATAAAACTATCTATTATGGCAAAATCGAAGCATAATCATCTATTGGATACTATCGGTGACCTAATCCTCAATGCCAAAAAAGAGGGTTTGGTTCATTTATACACCGAAGGAAATCACTTTGATGGTAGACACATTCAAGTTGAGGGAAAGAAATTATTTCATTTTGGTACTACGGGTTATTTGGGGTTAGAGCAAGACCAGCGATTGAAAGACGCGGCAATTGATGCTATTCAACGTTACGGCACTCAGTTTCCTTTATCAAAGACCTATGTATCATTTGTTATTTACAAAGAGCTAGAAGAAGCAGTTCGCCGGATTTATAACAGCCCAATAGTAATTACCAAAAACAGTACGTTAGCGCATATCGGGGTTATTCCTACCATTGTGCGCGATGAAGATGTGCTAATTCTTGACCAACAGGTGCATGCTAGCGTGCAGAATGCTAGTCAGTTGTTAAAAGCTCGAGGTACCTCAGTACAACTAGTGAAGCACAATGACATTAACATGCTAGAGAACATGCTAAAGCGACTACGCAATAAGCACGAGAAGATTTGGTATGCGGCCGATGGTGTGTACTCTATGTTCGGCGATGTAGTGCCACTAGACCAATTGTTGCCATTGATGGATCGCTATCCTCAACTTCATCTGTATATTGATGATGTACACGGGATGAGTTGGGCTGGAGAGCATGGTGCTGGCTACGTAATGAGTCAACTAGGAGCTTTACGCGAACGGATCGTGCTGGTAG
>NZ_JBARYM010000228.1:0-8587 GCF_049647865.1 Tunicatimonas sp.
TAGGACTTCCGGGTGAAGAGCGGCTGAATGGCAAGGGTGTTTCGGCTTGTGCCGTTTGCGATGGCTTCTTTTTCCGGGGACAAGATTTAGTAGTGGTTGGTGGTGGCGATACAGCCGCTGAAGAAGCCAGTTATCTTTCTAAGTTAGCAAATAAAGTATATCTGCTGGTTCGTCGCGACGAAATGCGAGCCTCCGCCATTATGCAACAGCGGGTAGAGCGGGCTGAAAATATTGAAATTTTATGGAACACTGAAACGGAAAAAATACTAGGTGAAGAGGCAGTGGAAGGAGTACGAGTAGTCAACAATCAAACCGGAGAAAAAAGTGAAATATCAGCTCAAGGTTTTTTCGTAGCGATTGGTCATAAGCCTAACACCGACATTTTTCGAGGTTATTTGGACATGGATGAAAACGGCTACATTATTACTAAAGCTGATTCTACGCAAACTAATATTCCGGGAGTATTTGCTTCGGGTGATGCCCAAGATCACGTTTATCGGCAGGCAATTACGGCAGCCGGAACTGGCTGCATGGCTGCATTGGAGGCCGAACGCTTTTTAGCAGCTCAAGAAGCTAATTTAGTAGAAGGAATTCCTACTATTGCTATGAAATAAGCCGCTTGTCTATAGCTACATAAAATATAACCGCTCTAATCATTAAGGTTGGGGCGGTTTTTTATTTCTTAGGCGGCAAATCAAACGCCTGCGCATCGTGCTCAAAGTGGCCTTTATGCGAACCATCGCAGTAAGGTTTATTGCTGGATAATCCGCAGCGGCAGATACTCACTAACGTTCTGCCCCCCAAACCATAAGTGTTTCCTTCTCGATCTACAATTTCAAAGTCGCCATCTACTTTGATTGAACCATTGTTGTTTACAGTAATTTTTGTTGATGCCATAAAATGTTAATGTAAAATGAATAATCGATAGTTCTAATACCTAGTTAAGTTCGAATCATCTTAAAGTGTTTGATATTACACTCCTCAAATTCATCACCTATTTTTTTAAAGCCATAGCGTTCGTAGAATGGCAGTGCAGTTATCTGAGCATGAAGATATATCAATTGATCTGCTTGCTCAGATTCATTAATATCAACCAGTATCCGCTGAAGAATAGCTGCACCAGCTCCTTGCCCACGATAAGGTGCTAATACTGCGAAACGTTCCAGTTTTATTCCGTGTTGAGTTTCTCGCCATCGGGCAGTGCCGCAAGCTACTTTATCTTTTCCATACGCTAGGTAGTGAGCCGCTGAGGCATCATATTCATCGTATTCTTCTTCTGAAGCCACCTGTTGCTCTTGCACAAATACTTCATTACGAATCCGAAAAGCCTGCTGTAGCTCTTCATTCGTACGAACTCTATGAACCTGCATTATCGTTAAGCCGATCATCGGCTCGTTTGTAAGCGTTGATAATATCTTTCACAATTCGATGGCGTACTACATCTTCACTGTCTAAAGTAACGAAGCCAATGCCGCTTACTCCGTTAAGTACATTAAGCGCATCAACCAATCCTGATTTTTGGTTACGAGGTAGGTCAATTTGCGAACGATCGCCCGTAATAATCACCTGAGAATTAGGGCCCATTCGGGTGAGGAACATCTTAATCTGCATAGGTGTAGTATTTTGGGCTTCATCTAACAGAATAAATGCGTTTTGCAACGTTCTCCCTCGCATATAGGCTAGCGGTGCAATTTCAATAATCTTATTCTCCTCGTAAAACTTAAGCTTTTCGCTAGGAACCATGTCGCTCAAAGCATCGTAGATCGGACGCAGGTAAGGATCAATCTTTTCCTTCAAATCGCCGGGTAAAAAGCCTAAGTTTTCTCCGGCTTCTACCGCCGGACGAGTGATAATAATCTTTTTTACTCGCTTATTTTTTAAAGCTCTAACTGCCAATGCTACTGAAATATAGGTTTTCCCGGTTCCAGCTGGGCCAATAGCAAATACTAGGTCGTTTTGAGAAGCTACTTGTACCAGACTGTACTGATTCTCGGTACGTGGCTTAATTACCGCCCCACGAGTGCCGTAGAGTAGTATGTCATCCACACTTTCATCAATCATCGGCTTCTTCTCATTACTAATATACGTCTTCACTTCATCTTCATCTACCTTACCGTAGCGAGAATAATGATTCAGCAAGGCGTTAATAATGTCGTTGATCTTGATGATTTCGGGAGTGCTACCCTGAATGCGGATTTCATTACCTCGAGATATAACCTTACTCTTAGGAAAAGCATTAGAAATAAGTCGAATATTTTTATTCTGAATACCTAAAAAGTCAGGTAAGGAAACGTCGTCTAGTGTAATAATTTTTTCTACCAATCGCTGTGAGGTTCTGTTGCTAAGATTTTACTACTTAAACGAGTAAACAATCCAGTAATGTTTACTTTTGCTTAAATAAATGTAAGCATAATCTGACGCGAAACCATGTCTATTATCACTTTTACCTCTGACTTCGGAACGAAGGACCACTACGTGGCCGCGGTAAAAGCCAAACTGTATAGTTTAGATGCTAATGCCCAAATTGTAGATATTAGTCATTCAATAGAAGCCTTTAATATTGCCCAAGGTTCATTTGTGATTAAATCGGTTTATCGGGATTTTCCGGTAGGCACCGTACACTTAGTGGCAATTGATGCTCAGTCAGCTAACCAGAAATATATTGCTGTGCGTTTAGAGGGGCATTATTTTGTTAGTGCCGATAATGGTTTACTTAGTTTACTAAGTGAAAAGGGGCCGGAGAAGATTATTGAGCTAGATAATCAAGATACCACAACGTTTACAACCAAAGAAATCCTTGCCCCGGTAGCTATTGCGCTCAGTCAGGGAGTGGCCATCCAGAAGTTAGGTAGCTTAACTGATGAGTTAGAGCGGCGGTTGCCTCGTATGCTAAAAGCAACTCGTAAGCAAATTGTCGGTCATGTAGTACATGTTGACCACTATGGTAACCTAATTACCAACATTGATCAACTTACGTTTGAACATCTCCAAAAAGGGGCTTCATTTCAATTGCGCTTTGGTCGGGAAGTAGCCACCTATTTACAGCAACATTACCACGAGGTAGAGTACGGGGAAGTGTTTTTACTATTTAATAGTGCAGGGTGGTTAGAAATTGGTATTAACCAGGGTAATGCCCACGAACTATTGGGGCTGGGCTATGATAGCCCCATTATGATTCAGTTTGAGCGAGATAGCCAGTAAAGTGCTTGATAAATTCTGTAAAGTTAGCTACGTTTGCTCTCCGTTTTTGCCCAGGTGGCGGAATTGGTAGACGCGTTGGTCTCAAACACCAATGGCTTCGGCCGTGCCGGTTCGAGCCCGGCCCTGGGTACAAATAAAAGCCCTTAAAGTAAATTTTAAGGGCTATTTTTATAAAAGAATGAAGCAGCCGGTTTTAGTAGACTGCTTATGAACTAAACGTTTATATTATCTAAAGTTATTTACTCAGTGCCTCTTCTACTGAACTACAGTATTGGATGTCGAATTTCTCAAAACTGAAATCTGGATTTCTTTCTAAAATTTTTCGCCTTCCTATTGATACACTAGTCTCAAATAAAGAATTAGCAGGTAGAATTTTGCGATGGTGCTTTAGCCCTTTATCCCACATCTTTTCTTTCCAATGAACGTGGTACCATTCCATAGCTTCTTGATCAAATACTGATAATGAGGTTTTATCAAAAATCAATGTAGTAGCATTGTTTTCTATAACAACCGATTCCAATTCTTGAAAAAAGTCTCGGAATGCCTTACTAGAAATATACGATTTCTTGGACCGACATAATAAAGTTTGAGATTGATCAATTAATTCTGCTTCTAAAAACTCATTTGTTGATACACTACTTTCTACAGTCATAGTACTATTTTTAGTTTTAAATATTAATATTTAAAGATTGAATCTCATTTTACAATTTTTGCGCCAGTATGAAATACTGTGATCACACATAGTATAGGCTGATTATTTTAATACTTGCTTCCTGAATAGGGAAAATAAATTCAATGAGAGAAAATCTAAAAAAGTTGATTTATTAAATATTATAGTTACATTTATAGTGTACTACTTAACTAATACACTATAACATGATTGTCGTTGATCGTCTATCGTTCGGTTATAAAAAAGGAAAACTACTCTTTGATAATCTGAACCTGCATCTTACAGCCGGACACATTTACGGATTATTGGGCCGGAACGGAGTTGGAAAGTCTAGTCTACTCCGAAATATTGCGGGTCTGCTTTACCCTAACAGCGGAAGTATTAGGGTGAGTGGGTTTAACCCTCGGGAACGAAAACCAGCCTTTTTGCAGCAAATTTACTTTATACCAGAAGAGATCTATTTGCCTTCAGAAACAATCCTGAAGTACTTAGCCGTTTATAGTCCTTTTTATCCTCAGTTTGACGAAGCTCAATTTCGCTACTATCTCACCGAATTAGACGTTCCCTTTGATAACCGTATCCCTGATTTGTCTTTTGGCCAACGAAAGAAAGTGCAGATTTCCTTTGCCCTTGCTTGCAATACGGATGTCCTAATTATGGATGAACCTACTAATGGGTTAGATATCCCTTCAAAACGGCAGTTCCGTAAGCTGTTAGCTTCGGCCTTACGGGAAGATCAGTTAATATTAATCTCTACCCATCAGGTGCGGGATTTGGATAATCTGATTGATTCGGTCATTGTGTTGGAAAGTAGTGAGATTCTATTACATCAGCCCCTCCATCGAGTAAGTGAGCAATTACGCTTTGCCACGCTGAGCCAAGCTGAAGATGACCAGCGGGTGCTCTACGCTGAACCATCGCTACAAGGGTATACTGTGGTGATGGAGAACTCGGAGCAGCGAGAAAGTAAAGTAGACCTAGAGCGACTGTTTAACGCAGCGATGGAAAATCCGAATCGTATTCGGCAACTATTCAATTAAAATCTGAATCACTATGAACCAGCAATTTAATCTATCTCGTTTTAGCTTGGTATTGAAAGCATACTGGGCTGTAAGCGGCAAAAACTATTTGCTATTGTTCGGTCTGATAATGGGTACAATGCTGTTATTAATGATTCCCATCATAAGTACTTCGCAGTTCAACGGTTTACTATATGGTCTTCATATTTTAACATTGTTTGGTGGAGTTGTACTAGGTGGATGCGCATTTACCAATACAGCTTTTACCGCTTACACAACCTCCGCAAAGGGGATGGCTACCATTATGGTTCCCGCTTCCCGACTGGAAAAATTCATCCCAATCTTGATTACCTGCCTTCTTGGTACTGTATCAGTGATTTTAATTGGTTTTTGGCTCCATAGTGAAATAGTAGAACTGGCTAATAGAGATATGTTGACCAAAGATAAGTATGAGGTAACTCCATTGTGGGTATGGCAGTTCTTTACTTATATACATTTCATACTTCAAGGAGCTATCTTTTTTGGCTCAATATACTTCAACAAAAACTCCCTGATAAAAACACTTGGAGCAGTATTAGTTGTTGCAATTTTTGCCTTTATGTTCAATCTATTATTGACTTATCACTTCACAGGGTATCCTTCAAGTGTCATGTCGTTCCCATTCACCTTCTGGAATATTTTTGAGTCTGGGCAAAGATTCACTGTAAAGTATCCGCCAGCCATTAGTGACTTAGTGGAATTAGTTCCAGCAGTGATAGCCGTAGCCCTAATTGGCATCACCTACGCGCGACTGCGAGAAAAAGAGATTTGATAGCTATGGAGTTTAACGATCAACAAGCGATTTACCTACAGATTGCCGATTACATCTGCGAGAAGATTCTACTCGAACAGTGGGCAGTAGAAGAACGAATTCCCTCGGTGCGCGATCTGGCGGCGACAATGGAGGTAAATCCCAATACGGTAGTACGTAGCTACGACTTCCTTCAGCAGCGCGATATTATTTACAACAAGCGGGGACTAGGCTACTTTGCTAGTGCTGATGCGATTACCAAGGTGCGAGTGTATCGCAAAGAGCGATTCTTAGAAACTGAATTACCCGATTTTTTCCGAACACTCTATCTACTCGATATTACTTTAGAAGAAATTCAGGAGCGTTACCAAAACTTCGTGGCCGAAACTTACCCCACTCCCTAAAAGAAAACTACTATGAAGACCAGCAACCAACTTCTTATTGGACTAATTGTCATCATCTTCGCGGCCATTTTCGGCACGGCTACTGTTTTAAAAAGTGAGTACGAAAAAATTGATAAAGATGATCCGTACTACGGCTATACCTCTGATACGCTAGCTGATTTTTCTGCCATAAAGCTAGAGGGAAAATATCCGAACCTGATACAGATACAAGCTGGGGATCAGTTTGAAATTAAAATGCGTGATAGCAAGCCATTAAGGATAAAATGGACTATCCGAAACGATACATTAGTACTCACATATCCGAAAGCAGATTTCCCAAACTGGTTTACAGTACAGGAAACATTGGCTGGACGGGCAGGAATTTACATATTCGCGCCTAAGCTTACTTCAGTACAAGCCAAGTCAACCACCTGCAAGCTAAGCGGTTGGGATTTATCCAATCTAGAACTTATGCAACAAGGTGAAAACAGCGGTATGGCCCTGACCGAAAGCAACATTGGAAACCTATCAGCTACGGTTACTCAGGGTGCCATAATGCGGATTGAACAACCTAATCAAATAAAGCAAGCTACCGTAGCAGTTCGGGATGTTAGTACTTTCATCACACGGCCCACTGCCATTGATTCGCTTAGTATTAGCGTAGATGAAGAGGCGCAGGTCACAATTCCGGGTAATTTGCTGCGGCGGGTTAATTTTGTAGATGAATAGGGCAGTACCTTTCCCGAATAAAATTCCAAAAGAGAAATACTGGGATTATTTCATCTTGGTGGCTCGCTTCCTACTAGGCTGGACGTTTCTGGGGTACGGTTACACTAAGCTGGTGGATGGGCAATTTGGGGTTAGCGAAGAGGAACTACTGACCCCGCTACAAGATTTGTCGCTGTTCCGCGTAGCCTGGTACTTGTTTGATCATCAGCCCTTTAAGGCCGTAGTGGGGGTGCTGCAAATCATCTGTGGCTCACTACTAATCATCAACCGAACCGTCATTATCGGGGCGTTTATGTTTATACCGTTGATCAGTACCATTCTGCTAATTGACCTAACGGTAATGCACTACGAGTTCAAGGTAGCTTTTGCCTGGCGACTCTCGTTTTATCTACTGCTAGATTTTCTAATATTATATCACTATCGGGCAAGAATGCAAGTGGTATGGAATGCGGTTTGGGACGAGGTGAACACTAAGTTGAGCTATACTCTATGGGCTTATCTGTTACTACCTGTCATGGCGGTAGTGCTTGATGTAGCCGGTATTGCTCCGAAGATTCTATTTAATGTGATAATGGATCCATCAGGAGTAGTAAAGGCAATCAAGGATTTCTCAACAATCGTAATAGAAAAGCTGCTATGATGCTGATACAAGATCTCAATCTGGAGCAGGATATTGTCCCTATTTTTAATTATACGAATAACACTCAGGCTGAACTAGCACTGCGGGATATGCTAAATGCCTCCGGCATGAGTTTAAATGAAATACGAGAAAGGCAAAATATCTGCCAAGGATATACGAAGAATTGGGATGTATTGGAGGATTATTCTTACCCCACACTTTATCAGCGAGAAACCCACTCTTTTCTAACCAGCGTTGCCAATCAACAGATATCGTTGGGTGAGTCTACAATAAAAACCCGGTTGCGGCTACAACTTTCAGACAGCGAACGGAGCCAGCGACGATCTCAGCTAGTCCAGATGATATTATTCCTGGATAGAATCTACTATAGGTATTTGGGGCGAATAAAGCAGCAGCATTTTCCTGAAAGCTACCGTAGAGAGTTAAAGAATACGAATCAATTCTTACAACGACTACGCTTGGAGTACTTTACGCATACCATCAACGAAGACAAATTCTCAGTGGCTAAGATGGTCGAGCTGACGCAGATTTTAGCTATACTGGACAGCAGTGAAATTAACGCATTCTGGAAGTTCTTCTTTCGCTTTGAGGCCTACCTTTCTATTGTTAAGGCCATCCGCCAGCGTCAATTTACGTTTCCCACATTTAGTGAAAGTAAGTTTCAGATCAATGATTTCTACCACCCACTAGTGAAAGAACCGGTTAAGAATAGTATTCAGGTGATGCCCGAAGAGAATACCGTATTGCTAACGGGGCCGAATATGTCAGGGAAATCAACGCTGCTAAAGTCAATCGGACTATGTACCTATCTAGCTCATATCGGGCTGGCTGTCCCGGCTCAATGTTGCGTATTGCCCTACTACGATGTGGTATCAATCTCAATCAATGCGAAGGATGATTTACAAAGTGGCTACAGCTATTTTATGACGGAAATACAGAACTTAAAAAGAGTATTACAACTTTCCAGCGAAGGAAAGAGGTGTTTCGCAGTGTTTGACGAGCTATTTAAAGGGACTAATATTGATGATGCTCAGGAGATTACGCTGACCACTGTTACTAGTTTGTTTAAGTTTACCGGCTCACTATTTTTCATTTCTACGCATCTGCTGCATTTAGAAAACCAAATTGATAATAGTAAAAATCACATCAAGCGGT
>NZ_JBARYM010000229.1:0-3354 GCF_049647865.1 Tunicatimonas sp.
ACTCTACACCTTGCAACTACGGTCTAATCTGGCGGTGTTAAGTGCTTGCGAAACAGGCACTGGTCAACTAGCCCGAGGCGAAGGGATTATGAGTTTAGGCCGAGCTTTTAAGTATGCTGGTTGCCCTAATGTAGCCATGAGCTTGTGGAAGGTGAATGACCGAACAACCCAGCGTATTGTACAAAGTTTTTTTGAACAGTTGGCGGAAGGTGCTGATAAAGACGTAGCCCTACAGCAAGCCAAACTCTCATTTTTAAATAAAGCGAAAGGACCTCTAGCGCATCCGTATTACTGGGCATCACTAGTGCTGATTGGTGATGATCTTCCTTTAAATGATTCATCGCTGCCTCACTATTACGCAATATTCATCGGATTGGGATTACTGATACTAATTGGTATGACTGTTTTGATAAAAAAGAGAAAAAGTACATTCTAATAGTAGCTGTTCAGAAATTTTCTTATTACGAAGCTTTTAACAATAATGACAATTCTACTAACCCACTTTTGCTGTTTGAACATGCGAAATGATAAATCTAAACCATTGCTCAGGAAATTCGCCGAAGTGAAACTTTTGCATAGCATAGTTAGTAACCATAAAACATATTTAGATTGTATTTTTTGCGTTGTTTCTTTCGGTTGGTCATATTATTGTGGAAAAATTATTGTTTTCTCGCTCACTCATTAATCCATAAGTTCATGAATCACATCGGTCTTCGTTTAAGCTGGTTAGTGATTACCCTTCTTTTCATCTCCTTCCAGCTTCAAGCTCAACAGGAAAAATGTGGAACTGTATCGCTAAATCAAGGAAAAAATAAAGAACGATTCGAGCAGTGGATGAACAATATGCAGTTGAAGCGGCAACTGAGCCCACAAGCTAAATTCCAGTCAGAAGATGCTGAGCCAATCTACCGCATTCCGGTGGTAGTACACGTAGTTCACCTGGGTGAACCCGAAGGAGATGGTAGTAATATTCCTTTTGAGCAGATTCAGGATCAAATCCGAACTTTAAACGAAGACTTCCGCCGACTTAACCGTGATACTACCGAAACGCCTTTAGAGTTTCAGCCTTTTGTCGCCGACACGCGCATTGAGTTTGTGCTAGCTCGCCAATCTCCCGAAGGTTTTGCAACTAACGGAGTGGTTAGGATAGCAGGCGACCGTGATAATTACGGATTACAAGATGGCGATGCGCTATCTATACTCAGCCAGTGGGACCCCGAACTCTACATGAATATTTGGGTAGCTCCATTAAGAAATAATTTGTTAGGTTACGCCCAGTTTCCGGATTCAGAGCTGCCGGGTTTGGGCGGTGCATCTACTGGCTCAGATACTGATGGAATCGTGATTGATTTCAACTTTTTCGGTAGTGTCGGTAATGTGGTCTCCCGTTCGCTGGGGCGTACTACTACCCACGAAGTAGGTCATTACCTTGGGTTGCGCCATATCTGGGGAGATGGCGACTGTAGTGCCGATGATTTTGTGGCTGATACCCCTCTACAGGAATCTGATTCGGATACTTGCCCTAATCACCCGCAAACTAGCTGTGGTTCCGTTGATATGTTCCAAAACTATATGGACTACACTACTGATCGGTGTATGAATTTATTCACGCTTGGTCAGAAGGCAAGAATGCGCATAGTACTAGAAAATAGTCCTCGCCGCCGAACCTTACTAAACTCGCCCGGTTTAACTGAACCCATTGTACTAGACGATGACGCCGGAATTAGCGCGGTCAATAGCCCTCAGCGTAGTGAGTGCAATGGCGATATTGTTCCCACAATCACAGTAGCGAATACTGGGCGAGAACCTCTTACCTCGTTTGCCGTCGCCCTAAATGTGCAAGGTAACTTTCGGGAAGAAACTGTCTTCAATACCAGTTTGGAAACAGGAGAATCTACCACCGTGTCCCTGAGTTCAGTTTCACTGGCAGGAAACGCCGCCAATGTTGAATATACTTTTACATTCTTTATTACTGAGGCTAACGGAGCTGCTGATGAAAATGCCACTAATAATGTGAGTTCCGTCAATTTCATTGTCCCTCAGCGAGCTACTCTGCCATTGGCCGATGACTTTGAGCGGGTCACTGAGAATTCAATACTTAGTGTGGGTTACATCAGTAATTCCGACGATAATATTACCTGGGAAAGAACCTCAGTTCCGGGTTTTTCAGGAGAAGGCAATGAAGCCTTGTGGCTCAATTTCTTTGACTATCGAAACAATATTGGCACCCAAGATATACTCTACACCCCCGTATTCAGTTTGGCTGATTTGCGCGATGCTAGTCTCTCTTTACGGTATGCTTACGCACCTTTCCGAAACGAAGATGGCAACATACGTAACGATGGTTTTGCTATTGGTATATCTACCGATTGTGGAGCTACCTTCGAAACCTTCTTATTTGAAGCTTCCGGTGAGGATTTAGCTACGACTGAGCCAATTGGTTCAGAGTTTTTTCCTGATTCCCGTGTCGATTGGCGCCAATTAACGTTTCCATTAGATGCTTTCGCGGGTAATGAAAACCTACAAATAGCCTTTATTGGGTATAATGACTTCGGCAATAATCTATACCTCGATGACATTAATATTCAGGCTACTCAAGTGCGAGAAATAGATTTAGCAATTAGTGAAATCATTTCCCCCGCTTACCTTTCTGGCCAGACTAATCCCACACCAAGAGTTACCATTAAGAATATCGGCCGCTCTTCCGTCAGGTCATTCGATGTCACCTATCAGTTTGATGATCAGTCGCCCACTGAGTTTTCTTATGATGCTTTCATTCTAGAACCAGGCGAAGAAACTATTTTTGAGCTCGAGTCACCCACTCTTGCTTTAGGTATTCATAGCTTCTCGATCCGCGTTATTAATCCTAACCTTCGGGTAGACGATGTACCGGATAACAATTACCGTCAGGTTAACTTTGTGGTAGATGACAAAGAAGATATTATTCCACTAATTAATGAATTTCAGGAGTATTCTGTACCGGATGTACTCCAAGGTGAATCAGTAGCAGCCACCGATGTGTGGCAGGTGGTAAACCCTGATAGTAGCATTACCTGGGAAACCGTAGAAGCCGCCGGAAACGGATTCAATAACGAGGCGGTTGGTATTCAAAATAATCAATACGCTGATATTGGAGCCATTGACCGTCTGGTAAGCCCCTCGCTGGATTTTAGCAATACCTTTGAAGCTAGCCTGTTTTTTCAGGTGTCTTACGCTCAGTTCAGTGAAAACTACGTAGATACCCTAAATGTACTAGTTTCTACCGACGATGGCGAGAGTTATGAACGGGTACTAACCTTAGAAGGACTCACGTTATCAGCCGGACTTACTTTTAATTCGGAGTGGGAACCCCGG
>NZ_JBARYM010000230.1:0-7619 GCF_049647865.1 Tunicatimonas sp.
CTATTACTGGTACTCACTCACCAGAGGGTTCTGAGCGTGTTAACGCCAATCTATCGGAAGATCGGGCTGGCCGGATTGAAGAGTATTATCGCGAGCAGATGGATAGCTACGACTACCAAGGGGCGGCCGATTCTATTGAGTTCATCTTGAAGCCTGTAGTTGAAGATTGGGGTCAATTCCGCGATTCGCTACAGAATTACGACGGTATTTCGTCTAGCGAGAAGAACGAGTACAACAGCATTATTAACGGTTCTGGATCTTTCGAAGACAAAGAAGATCAGTTACATCAGCTACCTACGTATCGTAAAGTGTTTGCTGACATTTATCCCAAGTTACGTACTGCTCAGACCAATATACTGACAGTAATGGATAAGAAAACCGATTCGCAGATTTCTACTTTTGCTAAGCAAATCTCTAGTGGATCTTATAACACAGACTCTTTATCACAAGAAGAACTGATGTATGCGGCCACATTAACCCCTAGTTTAGAAGAAAAACAAGGTATTTACGAAAGGGCAGTAGAAAGTAATGATAGCTGGTCGGCTCGCAACAACTTAGGAGCGGTTTATATTGCTACAGCAATGGACGCAAGCGAATCAGAGATGAGCAGTATGCTAGATGAGGCAGTAACTAATTTAGAACAATCTGTACGGATGAAGGACAATGCAGAAGCTCATGCCAATTTAGCGCTAGTTTATGCTGTACGAGGCGATACTGAGCGAGCGAAGCAGGAAATAGACAAAGCCAACGGTATGGAACCTTCTGAGCAGAATGCTCGCGCCGGTATGAATGGAGTGCGTGGTGCCATTCAGATTATGAATGGTGAGTACCAAGAAGCGGTTTCTACCCTATCTAATGCTGGTGAGGCGGCTGAAAACTCATTCAATCTTGGCCTTGCTCAAATATTGACTGACAACTACGAAAATGCAATTACGAGTTTTGAAGAGGCTCTGAATATGGAAGATGGTATGGCTAAAGCCCAGTATGGTATTGCCATTGCCAATGCTTACCTACAAAACGAAAGTGGTATGACTGAAGCTCTGAGTGCTGCAGTACAGGGTGATCCTAGTTTGCGAGAACGAGCTCTTAATGACCTAGTATTTACCAATTTCAAGGAGTCAGAAGCTTTCCGAAATGCACTTCAGTAATTGTTAATACATTAAAAATCGAGCCTTCCTCCTTGAGGAGGGCTTTTTTTTACTCAAAAAAGTAATTTTTTAATAATGAGAGAAATCCAGTTTCGCGAAGCGCTAAATGAAGCTATGAGCGAAGAAATGCGTCGCGATGAAAACGTTTTTTTAATAGGCGAGGAAGTAGCCGAATACAACGGTGCTTACAAAGTAAGCCAAGGTATGCTTGATGAATTTGGCGAGAAGCGAGTGATTGATACCCCTATTTCCGAGTTAGCATTCACTGGTATCGGTATCGGTGCGGCAATGAATGGCTTGCGACCCATCGTTGAATTTATGACCTATAATTTTTCGCTGGTGGCTATTGATCAGATTATCAATGGAGCTGCAAAAATTCTTTCGATGTCAGGTGGACAGTATCATGCGCCTATTGTTTTCCGTGGACCAACGGGTAACGCTGGACAGTTAGGGCAGCAACATTCTCAGAACTTTGATAGCTGGTATGCTAATACTCCCGGACTCAAAGTAGTGGTGCCTAGCAATCCTAAAGATGCAAAAGGGCTGCTGAAATCATCGGTACGTGACGAAGATCCGATTATTTTTATGGAATCAGAGCTAATGTACAGCGATAAAGGGGAGGTGCCAGAAGATGATGATCTACTAATTCCTATTGGCAAAGCTGATGTAGTAAGAGAAGGAACGGATGTAACGATTGTCTCTTTCGGAAAGGTGATGAAAATAGCCTTGGAAACGGCAGATGAACTACAAAAGGATGACATTTCAGCCGAAGTGATTGACCTTCGTACTATTCGCCCTATTGATTACGAAGCAGTAGTAGACTCAGTGAAAAAAACCAACCGGTTGGTAATTGTTGAAGAAGCTTGGCCATTAGGAAATATTTCTACAGAAATAACCTACCATATCCAACGCCACGCTTTTGACTATCTCGATGCTCCCATTCGCCGAATATGCAATTGGGATACTTCGTTACACTACGCCCCCACATTAATTGAGGTAATCTTGCCTAACGTAAAGAAGACGTTGCAAGCTTGTAAGGACGTACTTTATGTTTGATGATGAATAATGAAATGACTATTGAATAATGATGGCAATGATAATTTAGCATCAATCATTATTCATCAGTCATTTCTCATCAATTGTTACCCGACCGGATTCATGTTGGCCATTCCTCGCTTGCCGGTCATCTTGTTCATTTTCTTCATCATTTTTCGCATTTCAGAAAACTGCTTCAGGAGGCTGTTTACTTCCTGAACATCGGTGCCGCTGCCTTTGGCAATACGACGTTTTCGGCTGCCGTTAATAACGTCGGGCATTTCACGTTCCTTAGGAGTCATAGAACGAATAATCGCCTCAATAGGCTTGAATGAGTCATCATCTACATCTAGATCTTTTACGGCCTTCCCCATGCCGGGTAACATACCAAGTAAGTCTTTAATGTTTCCCATTTTTTTAATCTGTTGTAACTGCGAAAGAAAGTCATTAAAATCGAACTGATTCTTCCGCATCTTACGGCTCAAACGCTCGGCTTCTTCCTCATCAAAAACCTCTTGGGCTTTTTCTACTAGCGTGGTTACGTCGCCCATATCTAAAATTCGGCGAGCCATACGATCAGGGTAGAAAACATCTAGTGCTTCCATTTTCTCCCCATTACTCACAAACTTAATAGGCTTCTCTACTACGGTTTTTATAGAAAGAGCTGCTCCCCCGCGGGTATCACCATCGAGTTTGGTAAGTACTACTCCATCAAAATTAAGACGCTCATTAAAAGCTTTAGCGGTATTAACCGCATCTTGTCCAGTCATGGCATCTACCACAAACAGGGTTTCGCTCGGATTAAGGGACTCCTTCAGCGCGGCAATCTCGTTCATCATGGCCTCGTCAATAGCCAGGCGACCTGCTGTATCGACAATAACTACCTTTTTACCATTCTGCTTAGCGTAGCTAATAGCGTTATTGGCAATCTCAACAGGATTTTTATTCTCTGGCTCAGCGTATACATCTACACCCACCTGCTCACCTAACACTTTTAACTGATCAATAGCTGCTGGCCGATAAATATCGCAAGCAGTAAGTAGTACACTCTTGCCTTGCTTCTTAAGATAGTTGGCAAACTTACCGGAAAACGTTGTTTTACCCGAACCCTGTAAACCAGAAATTAGAACAATAGCCGGATCACCCGTAATGTTGACCCCTACTCGACTTCCACCCATGAGATCGGCTAACTCTTCCTCAACAATCTTAGTGAGTAGTTGACCAGGTGAAACAGCAATTAACACATCACGGCCTAAGGCTTCTTCTCTAATTTTATCAGTAACCTGCTTGGCAACTTTATAATTAACATCAGCATCAATTAAAGCCCGACGGATTTCTTTTACCGTGGTGGCTACATTAATCTCAGTAATTTGTCCTTGACCTTTTAAGGTTTTGAAGGCTTGATCGAGTCGAGTACTTAAATTATCGAACATAGTAAATAGCTTGAATTACAACACACTGACAGAAAAATGCCAGCAGAAATCAAAGTTAGTACTTATACCACAGAAATAATAAAGTTTGAAGGTGGATTGTTCTTACTAAAAATATCCATTTGGTATAGTAATTGCATTTTTCAATGACAAGCCTAACTTAGTGCTAAGCTCAATTAACATCTACTACATCGGTACTTTTTTCATCTTCGTTTGAAGCTTATGTAAGTAAATAAGCGTAATGAGAAAATATTCAAAGGGTTGCCGCTAAAAAAGTAACCAAATACAACAGAACGTATTAATCATAAGATGTTGATTATCAACCTCTGATATTAAGTGGATTAACTAAATAATTTCGTTGTATGCTTTCTTACGTAAATGCTAGGTCGATTAATAAAAACTAGTGATTACTTGAAGAGACTAATACTATTTGTCGCAAAAACTTACATAATTCTTTCATCCTCAAGCAACTATCAAAACTCTTCATGCTATGACCTATTTAAATCTTTTAGTATATTTAATATTAGAAAAATATAATTTTCAATATTACTATTATGCGTATGGAGTTGATGGACTTGTTTACTGGAAAGAAAAAAAAGCTAGCTAAAGGGCATATGAAAAATCTGCTTGAGGTTGCATATTCTGATGGTGAGTTTAATGATCTGGAAGTAGAATATCTGTTATCACTAGCGGGACGATTTAACATTTCAGAAGCCGAACTTAGGCTAATTAAAGAAAATCCTAGTATAGTAGAGTATCAAGCACCTACTCGAGATCAGCAGCGGTTTGAACATCTATATCAGCTAGTTAATATGATGATGATGGACGGGATTATTCACGACAAAGAAGTGGAGATCTGTAAGAAGTATGCTTTAAAGCTTAACTTACGACCTGAGTTTGTAGACGACATGGTAGAAGCAATTCCCGAATCGCGAGCCAATGAGGTTCCTACCGACTTAGTTATTGCTCGCTTATTAAGAATAGCACAAGAAAAGGTATGAAACTTACTTAAATCAAATTTAGATTTTAAAAAATGGCTGGGTGTTCATGAAACATTCAGCCATTTTTTTTATTATCTATGCAGGTAATTCCTTTAAAGTAGGGTTTAGACTTTTCTAGAAACGATTCATCATATCATTAAATAATCATCTGAAGGGTTACTTACTACTTTATCAGTTCTATAATGTAGACGTGAAAGTCAAATTACCAAAGTAGTTCTACCATTTGTCTAAAAAAGCTGATTACCCTTTTACTACCTAATACTAATTATCTTGACATTTAAAGAATTTACACTTCACGAAGATCTATTGTCTGGACTTGACTCCATGGGTTTTGAGGAACCCACTCCGATTAAAGCGCAAACTATTCCCCCTATTCTTTCCGGAAGCGATATCATTGGCTGCGCTCAAACCGGTACAGGTAAAACGGCCGCCTATTTACTCCCTACTATCCATCATATTTTACAGCATAAAGGAGAAGGTATTCAAGCGCTGGTAATTGCACCTACCCGTGAACTAGCTGGCCAAATCGATCAGCAGTTAGAAGGGTTCTCTTATTTTACTCCTATTAGCTCAACCACGGTGTATGGCGGACAAGATGCCTCTTCCTTTGATAAGCAGAAAACGGCATTGAAAGGCGGGACTGAAATTGTGATCGCTACTCCCGGTAAATTGCTGACGCATCTAAACCTGGGGTATGTTAACTTAGATAAGCTGAAGTTTTTCATTTTAGATGAGGCCGATCGGATGCTGGATATGGGATTTTACGAAGATATTATGCGGATTGCCCACTACGTACCGAAGCAGCGGCAAACACTGATGTTTTCGGCTACCATGCCTCCCAAAATTCGGCAGTTAGCTAAAAACTTACTAAAAGATCCAGCAGAGGTAAATATTGCTCTTTCCAAACCTGCCGAGCGGATTCTCCAAGCGGCATTTAGTGTTCATGCTCGTCAGAAACTTGGTATACTAGAGCATTTGCTAAAAGCTAAAAAGGTAAACAGCCTGATTGTTTTCTGTGCTCGAAAAACTACCGTAAAGGAAGTGAGTAAGGTAATAGAAAAGCTAGATTACGAAGTGGCAGCCATTTCTTCTGATCTGGAGCAATCTGAGCGCGAAAATATTTTGCGGAAGTTTAAGAATAAACAACTAAATATTTTGGTGGCGACCGACATTTTGTCAAGAGGTATTGATGTGGAAGGTATCGAGTTGGTGATTAATTATGATGTGCCTCACGATGCCGAAGATTACGTGCACCGAATTGGCCGAACAGCTCGGGCCGAAGCACGAGGTGCCGCTTTTACCTTTATTACTCCCGATGAACAAGGTTCGTTCTCTCGCATTGAGAAGCTGATTGAATCTACTATACCGAAGGCTAAAATACCAGAATATCTAGGAGAAGCACCAGCCTACGAACCCAATAAGCGACGGGGACGGGGGGGGAGTAACTTCAAGAAACGAAACGGCGGAAAGCGACATAAAAACTAATGAATAACGATATGCATTGATCATTCGTCATTAATCATCATTCATTATTAAAGTCGTATTCACTTTCACGGAAGTATGTAACGTTTTGTGTACCGGACATTTATCAGCAATTTCTCGTAATCGCGCCCGTTGCTGCTCCGATAAATCACCCTTAACTTCTACAATACGCTCCATATGATCTATTTTTTTTGCGGCATCTTCGCAGTCCTGGCAATCTTCGTCGTAAATTTTCTGATGTTTTACATGGACTAGCACTTCTTCTAAAGGCCATTTTTTATGATTGGCGTACATTCGCAATGTCATTCCGGTGCAAGCTCCTAAACTAGCCGCTAGTAAATCGTAGGGTGAAGGTCCTAAATCCAATCCTCCAACTGACTCCGGCTCGTCGGCAGTTAATGCATGCTTTCCAGCCATAATTTCAGTAGTAAAGCTCTGCTCAGTGCGAGTTACTACTTGTAAATCAGTAGAAAGGGGGGATGGAACCCGGGGAATAATGTACCGCTCTACCCAAGTTGCAATGGCTCGTCCTACGTACAGAGAGTCTTCTTTTCGGCTAAGTAGATGATCGGCATTATCTAACGAAATGAATGATTTCGGGTGGCGAGCCTGCTGATAAATTTCAGCAGCATTATCGATACTTACTGTTTGATCAGCCGGAGAATGTAGAATCAGCAGCGGTTTACGAATTTGCTCAATCTGATGATCGTGGTGAGCCTGTTTAATATCATCTAGAAACTGCTTTTTTACGGTAAACTTTCTTCCTGCCAAGGAAACCGTGGCTTGGCCTTCATCCTCAATCTTGGCCACATCATCTTCAAGCAGATGTTGCACATGTTCAGGGTCAGCCGGAGCACCAATTGTAGCTACCGCTTCTACCGATTGAATGCGACTACTAGCGATTAGTACAGCAGCTCCCCCTAGAGAATGACCAACTAGTAACTTTGGGGCCTGATAATGCGTGGCTAAGTATTCAGCGGCGGCTTCTAAGTCTTGAATATTGGTAGAAAAATTAGTATCCGAAAAATCACCTTCACTTTCACCTAAGCCAGTAAAGTCGAAGCGAAGCACTGCCATTCCGGTTTGAGTAAGTGCCCGACCAATATGAGTGACTGCATTCAGGTTTTTGCTACAAGTAAAACAGTGAGCGAAAATAGCGAAGGCGTGTGGATCATTATTAGCGGGCATTTCAAGCCGGGCAGCTAACTGATGACCACTTTGATTAGGAAATGTAATTATATTAGACATGTAACAAATAATAGGTATTTTTAATGAATACGAGAATAAAGTAGAATAGGATCGTCATCTGACCGACGAAATAAAATAAATGAGAGAAGAACACCTACTTTAATCTCAAGGTTATGAATCCTGCGTTCTAACTATCTGAGGCGCGTAGCTTGAGTTACTTCGCCGTAAAGCGGTTGCCGTGCAACAGTTGCCTATCAAAAAGTTTTTGTAGAGGGAGTTGGCAGAATCTAACGAAATAAAAAACACCCGCTTCAAAAATGAAACGGGTGTAGTAG
>NZ_JBARYM010000231.1:0-5145 GCF_049647865.1 Tunicatimonas sp.
CTTTTTATCTCAACTATTCATCTGAGTACTTAAACATTTTGGAAGGTTTATACTTTATACCAGTAAACAACGCTTTTTATATTTTCACACTTAATTTTTTAAGAAATGGCACAAGAAGAAACTAAAACCTGGCCTGAATTAGCTATAGGCTTGTATGACAAATTAACAGGACGAGATGCTGAGATCACTTATGAGTTTGATGATTTTGACCTATATGTTCCTAGTAAAGCCGATGAAGGTGGCTCATCTGATCACGCTCATTGGAAAATGAATGGAACAATTCGGATAAGAACTTCGGATAATAAAAACGATTAGTAAGTATGAAGTGAAAAGGGTTTGCTCTTCCTTTTCACTTTAATTTTTTCAACTTCATTTTTACACTATGCCTTCCTCTTCTACTTCAAAAAACGTTCGTGTATTAGCTGATCTTACGGTAAATGGTCCGCAAGGCGATATTCGAATCAACAATGACTCTGACGGAAGTCTAGTTGTCAGTTTTCCTAATGAAAAATCTTTTTTCTCACTGATCAACACAAAACTGCCTTTTAAATCTAATTGGAGCACGGTCGTAAAAACTAACCGAACATTCTACCAGAATCAACAACCCTTGGTAGTGAAGGTAGCTGATCAACCTTGGATAACATTAGGCAAATTTCCCCGTCCTCGAATCAATTACCAGCGAGTAACCTATCCATTAATTACTAATACTCCATCTATTAAGACGGGACTATACATCTTAGCGGCTGCCGCAGGAGCCACTTTACTGTACGCCCTTTTTAGAAAACGAAGTTGAAACCAGCTCTCATATTCGCCACCCTTGCGTTTCCTACATTGGCTAATGCTATAATATTATCAGTAGCAAAATAGAGTTGAATTCCCCCAGGCCCGGTCGTTATTGCTAATCCGGCTCCCAGATTGTTAAACGAACGGTTTTGTACCGAATATGTAGCTGCAGCTTGGAGCCACTTTCCTACATTCTGTCGAATACCTAAAGCAAATCCGCGCCGAAACGACTGATAAAAATCAGAGTATAGTGTAGCTGATGCAGAAGTGCGACTAGCTAACTGATAGTTTCCCGTAAGGTATACCTGTGTGGGCAAACCTGTTGAATACTGCGTTTTCTCTTCTTCAAGTTCAAAGATATCGGCAATAGAATCTGTAAGTTGCTCTATATCAATATCAAAACCCTCGGTAAGCAGATTATCGTTTTCGACTCCAGTAAAAGTGAATGTACCTTCCGAGGAATAAGACTTTGCGTCTTCTCTCCAAGAAATCATACCCAGGTTAATCACTGAAGCACTAAAAGATAGCTGATTATTTAGCTCGTAAGTACCGCCCAAATCAATACCAAAACCAGTGTTTTGCATATTATAGATATACGCTTCTTGATCTTCCTCAAATAACGTAGTTCCTGAAGTATTCAAGCGAATATTAGCATTCGTTGTTAGAGCATACAATTCCTGTTCAGTGCCCGTAGTTAGCGAAACATCAGCATACTGAGTTTGAATGTTGCCTAAGCCAAACAAAGCTTTCAGGCGCGTTCCCACTACTAGCTTATTTTCTTCTAAAAAAGAACGATTAAATCCTAAGCCAACTTCGCGATAATGAATAGCGTCGGTTTCAAAATTGCCAAATTGTAGCGTTTGCCCCGGCACGTTTCCCTCGACTGCAAACTGAAAAATGCTTGCATCGTATCGTTGTCTTCCCATAATATGCTCGGTAACATTTAGAGAAAAACGGTTCTTTCCCGCTTTAAAGGACAGCGCAAATAAATCAACATTAGCGTTAAAGTGAAGAAAATCTCTTCCGTTCAAGTCCAGATCGTTGTACAGTTGTTCCAGATCGAGTATGCGCTGCCCGGTTTCATCTTCCTCAATATTGGCGGCTAACTGATTATAGGTAAACCCAGAGTTCTTTAGCGAAAGGTGAGCTGAAGAAAATATCGTAATATTTACGCTACTATTTCGGGTTCTAAATGCTGGATTTGTATGAGCTGCCTGATATACATTATCCAATAAGTGCAAGGTAAATTCTTGCTGGGCAAATCCAGGAGTAGTAAGTAGCATAACTCCCAGAATAATAACTGAAGTGTATTTATTTTTCATCTGAATGTGGTTCAAGCTTATTATGAATCAATAGAAGCCTTGATTTGAGTAGCAAGGCTAAAGCGAATAGAGTAAAATGAGTAGAGCTTAATTCGGTTGTTACTCACATCGCTTATACTATTAAATTGAGCACGAACCAGCATGTGGCTAGCATCGCGGACTTTTTCAAACTTATCTCTATCAATAGTAGCTGTTGTAGGTAAATCGGTATTAGCCGGTACCGTTTCTCCTGTAGCTGAGTTTACTACTTCCGCAGCTACCAGAAATTTGTCTTCCTCTTCAAATAGCCGTATCTCCTCTCCATCTGCGTTTTTTATAATGCTGCCTTCGTTATCGAGAAAATATACTTGGAGGTTAGCATTAATTGGGAAGTCGTTCTCCGTTTTGAGTAGCAGCTTGAGTTCTTCAACATCTTCTAGTTCACTAAAAGAAACTTCTATGGAGTCTTCCAGTGTAATGTCAAATCCAGCTTCTAGGGGCATTTCTAAAATAAGATCTACCCCAATCTGACTTTCATCACTAATAAAACTGGTATCTATGTCACTACTATTTAGCCCAAAGCCGAAGCCATAAGCCAACGCAGTGGGAATATTACTGAATGCCTTGTCGATATTTGACGTTTCACCATTTATCTGGTAAGTATCTACTTTGGGTTCTGTAGAACGCACCTTTAAGTAAGGGAAAGTAAAGCCCCCTTTAAAGAAATTAAAGCCTTCCTCATCTTGAAGCCTTACTACGGTTTTATCTACCCGTTCAATATACAATTGGCTGAAATCAGGAGAAATAGGCACTCCGTAGGAGTTTGAGAAAGAAAAAGACATGCTAGGGTTTGTAGCAATAGTACCATCTACTACTCCTGAGAAAGCAGGAATGCTTAGTGTATCTGCGCCAACTGGCACTTGGATATCAGTGAAATTACCCGATAGGTATTTGAACGCTAGGTTATCGATTGAAAAATCAAAATTGAGTTCATCGTTAGAACTGATTGGTTGTCCCGTACCGGCAATGCTCACCTGTAAATTAAAACCTATCTCACTATCGTCTAAGTTAATTTTATAGCCGGAAAGATCAATTGTCTCTTTACTGATACCTTCGCCGTTCCAGTAAGGTAGGATAAAGCTTAAAGTTAAGTTCTCGCCATTCGGGCTGACAATATTGGGAAAAGAGGCTTCAACTTCTAAGTCATGCTGATAATCTGATTGAATGGTTACCGCTAGTATTCCCCCGCCACTCTCAATACTATAAATAGTTAATTCATTGAGATCAAAAGGGATCGTACCTTCAAAAGTTGCGGGTGGCGCTCCGGTTAGTGAGAAAGTAGGTGAATCAAAACCCAGTGAATATGATTCGGTAAATTGTTGATTAGGAATTTCAGGAAAATAGTCCTTAACCCGCTCTGACTGTATGCTACTCTGGTAAAATAAGCTATAAGACTTATCAGCATTCTTTTGCAGGCGCCCTTCTTCACCCGCCTGCAACATATCTTCTACCGTTAATGTGGTATTAAAGAGTGGTAATGAAACCTGAGGCGAGGGTGCTTTTATCTTTACATCGCTAAAATCTTCATCAGGCAAACATCCGCTCATACCTAATATTCCTACCAGACCAGCTCCGATTGACAGAACAACTCTTGACTTCTTTATCATAACCTGTTTTATTTGGAAAACCTGTTGGCAAGAACTCAGAATTGTTTGTAAAAAAGTAACCCTTCAGTTTTATTACCCCACCTAAGTAGGGTTAACTATCATATTATAAATAATACGATATTTTATTGAATATTTTTCATATCTATAAATATAATTTTTCTTGTGTCAAGTCTCTTATTTTATTGACTTACAGCATTTTAGGCGTTTTCTGTTAATTTCTAATGATCCCGTTGATTAATATCGTAGGAAAGCACTATTTATGATAACTATTTCTGATGTAAGTAAGAAGTATGGAAATAAGCGTGTACTTGACCGTATTTCCTTACAGGTAGGCCAAGGGGAAACCTTAGTATTACTCGGAACGAGCGGATCAGGAAAAACGACTTTGCTTAAAATGATCAACTATCTCATTCCTTCATCATCAGGAGATATTTTTATAAATGATAAGCAGGTAGGTAAAAGCAACCTAACGCAATTGCGAAAGTCTATCGGGTACGTGATTCAGCAGGTGGGTCTTTTTCCGCACTATTCCAATCGCCGTAATATTGAACTTACCCTAACTCTCAACAACTGGTCTGAGCGTGAGAAAAAAAGGCGGAGTGACGAGCTGCTAAATTTAGTAGGCCTAAATCAGGAAGACGGTGAGCGGTACCCACATCAATTAAGTGGGGGACAGCAGCAGCGAGTAGGAATTGCCCGAGCCTTAGCGAACGATCCACCAATAATTTTGATGGATGAACCTTTCGGAGCACTAGACCCGATTACTAAACAGAATTTGATTGTTGAGTTAGTAGAGAAACAGCTTTTCAAAGATAAAACGGTAGTAATTGTTACTCACGACGTTTTTGAAGCTATTACCTTAGCCGACACAATATGTTTGCTGGACCACGGACAAATACAGCAGGTAGGCACTCCGAAGGAATTATTGTTTCAGCCTTCTTCTATATTTGTAAAAGAATTCTTCAATTCTCAACGTCTCCGGCTAGAAATGCGAGTGGTACGTCTATCAGAAGTTTACCCTTTGGTAGAGTCAACAAGTAGTGAGGCAGATAACGCAGTTGAAGTTGAATGGGAAAAGAGTATTTGGGAGGCTTTAGAAGTTATTGAGCGAGAAAATTTGCCTCACATCATGATTACCAATAGTCAATCAGTCGGTAAAGTGGTAAACTCTACTATGCTGATTAAAGCCTTTTATCACTTCAAAGAAACCAACTTTACTCAGACTGTCGGGTAATATCTTTTAATGTGGTTGCATCTGAAATAAACATATTACTTTCATTACCCGCTCGGTCGCGAATAACTACCCCAATCTTTACACTGTCATTACGAAATAGTGGCTTAAGAACAACCGATTGAGCAAAATGAGTAATAGTTCCAACTCGGGGTTTATCGTC
>NZ_JBARYM010000232.1:0-12036 GCF_049647865.1 Tunicatimonas sp.
GCCCTGGGCAGCATCCTGGCCAGTGGTCGTAATCATTCGGGTATTGTCAAATTCATCAGGAAGGGTAGGGGCGGGTATGGTAGCTGCTGCTGTAAATGATAGCCGATTATTACCTAACGCTAAAATACCGTTAATTAAGGTTAAGCTACTGGTAACCGTCATCTGACTAGCGTCGAGAGAAACGTTATTACTGGCTTTATCTATCGTAAGATCATCAAAGCTGAGCGGATTACCTCCAATAGTTTGAGCATTGGTCCCACTAAACGTTACTAAATGGGTGTTCTGGTTGAACGTCCCGGTAGTATACGTCCAGTCTCCCTCTACAGCAATATCATCATCTAAGCGAATGCCGCCGCTAGTATTATTAACATTGACACTATAAAAAGTGGGCGAACCACTAACGATTTGGGGCGAAGACTGCCCGCCTAACCCCGAACCGTTAAAAGTAACTACGCTGGGAGTGCCAGCTATAAAAGTGCCATTAGTCAGCGTGAAATTACCTCCCACACTTAGGTCAATATCATTATTCGTCCGAGAATTGGTGTTGGCTTGATAAAGCTGAAAGGTGCCATCTACCACGTTCACAGTAAGATCATTCAATACTGTTAGGTCTTGTGCTCCACCGCTAGTACCAATCCGTTCGGTGAAACTATTACCATCTCCAATTTCTAAATCCCAGAAGGGAACTGCCGAATTAATTCCTACATCGAAATTGGTAGCAGTATTACTGTTTAGTACCCGTACGGTACCTCCACTTACATTATGGCTGGTGCTCGGTCGGATATAAATTGCTTTACCATCGGCCCCCGAATTACGACGGACTATCTCTAGTAACCCACCCGACATGGTGAAACTGCTACCACTGCCAGTGGCTATCGCTAAGTCAGCTTCGCTATTATTACCTATGTTCTCGCTGCTACTAAGGTTATTGGCTACTACTACGGTACCACCGGACTGTTCGTAGGATAAAGTCGCCGCATCGGGGTTGGGACGAATAGCCCCACCAACCGTGAGGGTTCCCCCTTCTACGGTAATGGCGGCATTACCGGGTGCATAAAGAATGGCGTTTTGATCTACTCCTGTCAGGTCATCTCCAATATTAATGGTTCCGTCAGTGAGGCGAAGTAATCCTCCCAGCGATAAATTAGCCGAAGCCGAAGTGATTTCGGCAACTGCCCCCGCATCATTTAGCCAAAGCCCTCCGCTAGTTGGAATAGAAAAGTTGCCTCCCCCGGTACTCAGGGTCAACGGGTGGGGAGCACTTAGCTTTAGTGTTCCGTTCTGAATTTCTAGGGCTTTTTCTCCGGTATTGGTTGGGGCACTAAGTGTGAAGTTTGCTGAAGTGACTTCTAACTCAGAAGAAGCATCCGTCCCTTTATTGACGATGAGGCGATAGAGATCAGTAGTTCCACCAGTACCTGAAATGCTAGTGCTGGTTGCCCCAGAAAAGGTAACATTTGCGTGGTGTAGCGCATCAGTACTTACTAAGTTAATAGTACCATTGTTAGTAAGTGATCCGCCAATGAATAAACTATGAGTAGCAAAGCCGACATCGATTACTTGTAAAGTCCCGGAGTTAGTAACATCTCCGGCTAGGATAACAGTACGGTCTGTTCCTGATTGAAATTGAAGAGATGCATCAGAGTTATCTATAGTCAGATTATTGCCGATGGAAATATCACCACTAGTAGCACTACTAAGTAGAGTAGTAGAGGTGGGGGCGGTCGCACTGATAATTAGGTCTTCTAGTATTGAGAGATCAGCATCAGGTAGGGTCACGGTTCCTGAACCGGATATAGCTAAGTTACGGAAGGTGGTTGGGGTAGCTAAAGCAGTATAATTTCCGGTTCCGGTATACTCTATAGTACCTCCGGTAGCTCCCAGTAAGTCAGTATAAGAACCACCCGGAAACTCGGTGGCATCCGTATCGTCTGTTACTATACTAAGTGTGCCTTCTCCACTGAGGGTACCTAGATTGTGCCCTGTAGTAGCATCGGCAATTGTTAACGTTCCGGTACTTTGTAATTCTACGCTGGGGGCAATAGTGTTATCGCTGGCGATGGTGATCGTATTATTATTGCCAATAATAACTGGGGTACTACTTCCCGGAATGGTTGATGCCGCAGCCCCTCCCAGTCCGATCGTTGACCACGAAGACGCTGTGTTCCAATCGCCGTCGGCACGGCTATAATAGGTAAGCACTGTGCCAAACTCGGAAGGTTCTGCCGCGGTAAATTGTCCTTCAATGTACGTAACATTATTAAATGAAATAGTATTAGCTACTTCGTCAACCAATGCTACATCATTGATATTGCTCCAGGTAGTAGGAGCATAACGAGCGGGAACATACCCTGACTCATTGCCTCGTCCGGTAGCATCAGTCTGATCATAGGTAAATGATAGGTTAGCGATTTCCGAACCAAATCCTGATTTACTAACAATCCAGTAGTAGTCTAAAGCTATATCGGCAGCATCAGTGGTGAAAGGGTTCTCCGCGTCCACCGGGTTGAGTGTTATTGTTCCGCCGCTGGTAGCATTAACTACTTCAACCGTAGTTGGGGTATATTTTCCGTTTGATCCGATGGGCCAGGTAAACAATTCGCCCCCTGAACCTACGTAGGTTTTACGAACCCCGGCGGCACCCACTCCGCCGTTTACCTCAATCATGGTAGTGGCTGATGGAGAGGCTACACTGACCGAAGCAGTAGTAGGCAGAGACAATAGATAGCTATCGATATCCAATACTCCATCAGTGAGCGTAAGCGTTCCATTGATAGTTTGGGCTACGGAGAGGCTGGCTCCGTTAGTATCGTCTAACTCTAAGTTCTCAAACTCTCCAGAGCCGTCACCGCCGATAGTTCGTTCAGCCAAACTCCCCGTTAAATAAATCTTTCCGGTTCCGGTATGGAATGATGAATTGTCGACATTGCCGCCAACTGTGAGGGTATAGCTGTTATCATTTAGTATGCCTTCTGTAATAGTCAGGCTGCCCTGCGCGGTAAGGTCAGTATGCAAATTTAGCGTTTCGCTAACATCTAAGTATACAATAAGTGATTTTTCACCCGTACCCGACCATTCGGGGTCTTGAGTGGCTTTGGTGGTTCCTTCGTAGGCAATAGTGTAGGCATTGCCCCCCTGAATACTACCAGTCATCACTCCATCGGTTCTAAGTACAGTGGAAGCCGCGTCCATTATTAGGTTAGCACCGGTAGCAAAGGTGCCTCCTTCCAGCGTCAAGGTGCGCCGTACCGTTTCTGGCTTGTTAAGTGTTTTGGTACTACTACCCGATATAATTAGATTGCCAAATTGAGTACTGAGGGGGAGTACAACTAAAGCATTACCCACACCATCGTATTCTACAGTGCTAGTGATATCTACCCCGTACGTAGCGAATGCTGTATTGCTACCCGGAAAATGGTTAGCCGCGTTGGTATTGCCAATAATTAGAAGACTGTTAGCACCAACATCAAACGTTCCTCCCACCGCAGTACGGTCAATCGTATTGTTGTTGATGTTTAACGTGCCCGCCGTTAGGTCGAGATCTCCACTTAGTAGATAATTATTATTGGTAGAGACGATTTCTACGTGGCGATTGCTTCCGGTAGGATTATTTATTTCAATAGTTCCGTAGGTATGATCGTCCGAAAGGTTGAGATCAAACCCATCGACAGAACCAGCTAAGTTAGCTGATCCGTCGCCCAAACGGAGGGTGCCGCCAAAGATAACCGGACTATCGGCTGAAGGTAGATTTGTTACACCACTGATTTGGTTATCTCCGTTACCGGCTGCGCCTACTCCGTTAATACGTATAGCTGAGCCACTACCGGATGTAGCGTGCGGGTTCACAATTGTGATAGTACCGCCTGTAATATCGACAATGCCCTGCTCTAGATCAAAAATGCTAATATCACTATCTAAACTTTGACTACCCTGTGGATTGAGGTTGAAGGCGCCGCTACTCATAATAAAGCGGGCGTTAGCATCGTCTAAGTTGAATGATCCATTCAGGTTGAATGTTCCGTCGGCAATCTGTAAACGGCCAAAAGCGGTGGTAGTGCCGAAGGCTGGATTTTCGTCATCATTACCAATGTTAAAGCGACTATTGCCATCCCCTACGTTAATAGTACCCCCGTTAAGGGTTAAGCTGGTGATGGCAGTAGGGTTGCTTTGAGAATAGATAACACGATTGGTCCCATTGCTAGCGGTGGTGCCTACATTCAAGGTGCCACCGTTGACTTCTGCGGTAGTACCATTATCTAATGTAAGTGAAGCGGTAACGTGGCAGGTACCCCCGTTCATAATAAATTGAGCCCCAGCGGTGTTTAATCGTAGGTTGCCAATATTGCCACCTCCCACTTCCAGATAACCATCTGAATTAATCGTTAGTACGCTATTTGCCCCATCCATATCCAGGATATTGCGGGTAGAAGGGGAAGGTAGTTCGGCGGCTAAGTTAGGGGCGATAATCAATTGGGCGGTCTGAGTTCCCCCCGTCCCGTTGCCAATTGTCACTACGCCATCGCCCCGCGTCGCATCTTCACCCGCATCTTCATTGGTGATATTGAAAGGGTTACGGTTGGCAATAGAAGTTAAGGACGGACTGGTCAATATGTTAAATGAACCAGTATTGATGGTGAGTGCCCCGCCGTCGTATACCTGTAACAAATTACCGTTGGTAATATTGGTAACATTAGCCCCCATGTTGATAGTGCCTCCGTTCATGGTAAGAGTGCCCCGAATTTGCAGTTCTGTATTATCAGCGGTAGTAATGTCAGGGATAATGTCTATTGTACCATTATTCAACGTAAGGCTGGCTCCAGCTTCAATGTCTATCCTATCATTAAAAGTAGACTGCGAAGTAGCGTCGTCTTGCGTAAAAGCTCCGAGGATATTGGATGTACTGGCAAATTTAATGTTTGCCTCCAAAGATGCTGAGCCACTAATGTTGACATTACCTACGTTGATACCTCGGCCAAAAGTAGCGGTTGAGTTCTCACTTATTGTTAGTGTCCCCTCGATTATCGATTGAATAGGTATGTCACCGATGTTGTCGTTGTCGGGGGCCACAACAAGTTGAGCACCGTTTGAAACCGTGACATTAGCTGCGGCACTGTTGCTTCTGGTGAAGCCATCGTATAAATTGACTACCGTAGAGGCTCCACTAATGGTAAGGGTGCCCGCGTTGGTAGCATTATCAAATCGAATACGTCCTTCATTGTGCCCAGCATCATTTCCCAGTGTGGCAGTACCCCCTAATAGGTTGACACTACAGTTCTCCCCTAGTAAACGAATGGCATTAGCATCAACTTCTACCGAATTTAAGATATTAAGCGTCCCCGCATTCATCGTAAAGCTTGCTCCGCTTTCTCTTAAATATATACCTTCAGTGTTCGTGGTAATATTGGGTGAGATAATAAGGGTACCGTCGTTTTGTGTAAAACTACTGTTTTGGTACTGGTTCACATTGTTGTAAACTGTTAAGGAGGAAGTAGCTCCATCGATGGTAACTGTAGCTCCGGATACACCATCGCCTAATAAGTTTAAGTCACCGGTGTTGCCAGTGCTACTTCCAATAGTAACAATGCCACCATTTTCAATACCAAGTGAACTATTATTGGCTAGTTCAAGCGTAGTACCTAAGGCCCCATTGCTTCCTGCATTGAACTGCCCTCCGTTTACTCCATCTACTATAATATTACCGTTTGTTAGGCTTACTGTTCGGTTACCATCATGGTTAGTCACCAAGTTGAAAATACCTCTATTAATCGTAAAAGATACATCCGTATAGTCAGTGCCATCATTATTTGATCCCTGATTATTGTAGATTCCGTCATTATTATGAACGTAGGTGCCTTGAGTAAAAGTTGAGCGACCCGCCTCTACCGAAAGGGTAAATTCTTCGGATTGATTGATAATCTGATTGTCGGGAAATGCCCCAGAATTATTATAGGTAATATTATAAGTATCCCAATTAATTCCTCCAGAGATAGTCTGATTATCAGTACCATTAAAGTGTAATTCTACTTCGTAAGCAGCATCATTATCGTTTTGTAGATCGAGTATGCCATCGTTGATTAGATTACCTCCAATGAAGATATCGTGACCGTCCCGGTCGGCAGGAGTGCCATTCATAGTATTAATTACTCCGGCTGGATACTCATCCCCTCCTCTAGTAGTAACCAAATGTCCATCGGTTCCGATAGTCACATTGCCGGTGACAATTAAATCGTGATTTGCATTTAAGTCATCTACTGTACCAGCTGGGTTGTAATTAGTGAAGGGAAAACGAAGATAACCTGCTGTTCCCGATGCACCTATTGATAAAGTACTGATAGTAGCTGTATTTGTACCATCATCAGCATTATAATCTATTACGTGCCCCGCGGCAATGATTACAACATCAGTGGTAGCATTACCAGGAACAGTAGTAAGATCGGTGTCCTCATCGCCATGCCCTATCAAAGACCAAGTATTAGGATCATTCCAGGAGCCACTCTGATAGCTGTAATAAAAGTCTTGAGCAAGAATATTATAATAAGAAAAACACAGCAATAATGTACAGAAAATAACAGATATATTCATATATTTCATTTGCCCTATTTAGTTGCTTCACGCTACTACAAAGCTACATTTGCCAGGTAGGGAAAATGATCGTATTTGGTGGTTTTCTGTCAGATGTAAGGAATAAGGAAAAGAAACTGGGTTTACTCAAATGACTGTAAAACGAGTATCGATGCTTCGGTAGCCGGTGGAGTAATACTCACTATATCGGAAGAACTTAGCACGGTTTTACCAAAATACTTACCTCTTTTTGGGTCATACCACTGTGCTTCATACACTAGGCGGCGAGGGTTATCTATTTTCAGTGTAAGGTCTGCGTGAGGAACATATAAAAGTAAGGTGCTATAATCTTTTGTACGCACCACTGATACAAAATGAGCGTAATTTTGATCACCGGGTTGATTAATTAGCAGCGAAGTATCCGGGCGAAGTTTCCACCAATCAAACTGCTGAATAAATTCGGCTAAGTAGCTTATCTGTTGACTGCCAGGCAGGGTTGTGCTTTCTTTCCAGGTAAGAACCGGCTGACGGCTTAATTCTCCATGATTTAAGATCGTCTCGCCTTCCCGAATCCAAGGCCAAATGCCGTTGGCACCGTAGGTTATTCCGGCTACCGGAGTACTAAATAGACTCCAGTAAGCAGCATCACGTACATCGTTGGCCGTAATACTTTGAAATATTTCTTCGTAACAAGGCTCCATGTTGATGGTAGGGCGAGGGGGTAGTTGGTCCCACTGTTGGGTAGCTGGTCCCCGGGTGATGTACTCTACCGAAGATTGATCAGCGCTGTGCCCCGACTGATACCCAATAATATCTACCCAATCTTCTTCAGCATAAGTATCACCTACCCAAGACCGGCCCATAGGATGTAACGCTACTACTCCGGGAGGATTTTCACCAAACACTGCTCGTCCAATATTCTTCCAGCGCTTTTCGTAAATACTAGTGTATAAACCATCGCCACCGGGTAACCAAACTATATGATATGCTCCGTAGCGGGCAACTAGATACTTCGCTAATAATATGGCCTCTGCTTGAGGTAGTTGAAATCCCGGACTCAGCTCCCGGCCTTCCCCGTAGGGTAGTGCCCACAACAGCACCAAAGCAGCTACTAATCCGTATTCATTAATCTTACTAATTTTCTGATCAATCTGTTGGAAGAAGGCTGGGTTCAACTGAATAGGCTGCTGCCCCGTGAACGCGGTCTGAAGATGGTTATTCATATCCCCGCCTCGCCACTGAGTAGCTATGCATTGAATTACCGTATAGTGATTATCAGCTCGGTGTTTCAGATAGGTGTTCCATTCTTGGTCGGTAGATTTCAGTAGGCCATTCCAGGCGGTACAACCAATCCAGAGGAATGGCGAGCCATCGGTGTGGCTAAGATGATAGTCTCCCGAGCGGTGCGTAATAGCTCCATTTTGATAAATAGGTAGAGAGCTAGTATTAGGTATACATACGAAAGTACCCATTTGTTGATGCAGCCCACCATTAGTGGAGTCGGAGCAACTGGTTTGATACTGCCAATTTCCTAACTCATCAGGCATAAATCGGATACACCAGTTCATACCGCCATCCCAGAAACCCTGAATCTTCTTTTTCCTGTTGCTTGGGGAAGTAAACTCAGCGTAAAAGGTACCTACATCGTAGAGGGGGTTTTGGTAGGTAACCTGACTGGTAAATGCGGCTTCGTAGGGAGTCCACTGAACGGTTTGATTCATAGTGGTCGAAAGTTAACCTACATTATTTACCGAAACTAGGGAAATGGCGGCAAGTGGAATAGAACCATAGATACGAGGCACAAGTTTGTTGCCTTCAGTTTGGTACTGAATAGGTTGTGCAAGATCGGAAGGGTCAACTGCTAACCACAGTTCATTATCTACAGCTACCTTGGGCAACTCAATATAAGCCGAGACAAATCCCTTTTTTTGCAGTACATCCGGAGCATAGTACCCCTTTTGTTGAGCCATTTGCCAAGCGTCAGGTTCAGCCTGAATATAAAGTGAACGTAAACCCTGCCGAAGGTAGCGGTTAGTAAACCGGATGAATGCCTGCACATTCTGCGTAACTACTGAAAGGGGAATATCTTGCCGGTGGTGATGCTGGTGAATAGCTAATACAGCGTGCCGGGTAGCTCCCCAGTACCATAGTAGCATGGCTCCCACTAACAGACTAATTAGCCACCAAGGATTATAAAGATTCAAAAGAATGGCCACTAAGCTAAGAGGAGCTAAAATACCCCCGGCGACCACTGGAAACCACCATCGGCGGTGTTCAACCCCCAATCGCTGTATTCGCTCTAGGTCAAACCGCCGAAGATTACCTTTTGCTTTTACGTAAAGATACTCTTCAGTGAGCCAAAGACGATTCTGTTCATCATTAGCTTGATACAAATAGCAAATAGCGATAGAATTGCTCAAGGGTTATAATGGTATCATTTTACATTTTAAGGTTTTCACGTATTAAAGTGTTCCGGTGTTTGCGAATAATAAATAACTTTGAACCTTGTTCCATCGTTCGCCCTAGGCTCGACCTGAACATTATTTTATAACGGCCAAATATCTAAATAATGAAAAAATCAACCTCCTGTGTCCACGCAGGCAATAGCAACCATACTCCTGCCCACGGGCTAAATACTCCTATCTACACTTCTTCGGCTTTTGGCTACTTAGATACTACCGAGAATATTTATCCGCGCTATTATAATACTCCCAACCAAGAAGTAGTAGTGCAAAAACTCTGTGCGCTGGAGCAAGGCGAAGCGGGATTGTTATTTGGATCAGGTATGGCAGCCATTAGCACTACAATGTTGGCTCTGCTACAAAAGGGCGACCATGTTATTTTACAGCGTGACCTATACGGGGGAACTCACCATTTTGTTAGTGCCGAACTAGAGCGAGTCGGAATTTCATATACCTTGGTAAAAGAACCTACTGTAGATCAACTGGAGGCGGCACTTCAACCTACCACCAAGTTAGTATATATTGAAACTCCTTCCAATCCACTACTCAAAATCACTGATGTGGCAGCAGTGGGTAGCTGGGCGCAGCAACACCGGTTAACAAGCGTTATTGATAATACCTTTGCTTCGCCTATCAACCAAAATCCTATTCCTCTGGGAATTGATGTAGTAATTCATAGTGGTACCAAGTATTTAGGAGGACATAGTGACCTATGCTTTGGAGCAACAATTACGTCTCAATTGCTGCGCGACCGCATCTACGGTACGGCAATCAACTTAGGCGGGTCAGTAAATGCAGCTACTTGTGCACTTATTGAACGCAGTATGAAAACATTGTCGCTGCGAGTAATTCAACAAAATAAGAACGCACAAGCAATCGCCGAATTTTTACAGCGACATTCTGGGGTACAGCAAGTGTATTATCCAGGCTTGCCCAACCATCCGGGGTACAATGTAGCTCAACAGCAGATGCAGGGGTTTGGAGGAATGCTCTCTTTTGAACCAGCGGTAGAAGGTAGTGCCGGAGCCGAACAGTTCATGCGTCAGTTGCGGGTCATTACTCCGGCTATTAGCCTGGGTGGCATAGAATCACTGATTTGCGCTCCGGCTAAAACCTCACATATAAAATTATCTGCGGAAGAAAGAAAACAGGTAGGCGTATCGGATGAATTGTTACGTATCTCGGTAGGTATTGAAGATGCCGAAGACCTGCTGGAAGACTTAGAGCAAGCTTTAACAATGATACATAACTGATTCTTGATTCTCGCTACAGAGACTTCAATACCGGTGCAGTCGGTCATTTTCATTTCTAAACCGAATGGGCTTGAACACATGAACCAAAAAATAGGAGTTTTGGGCTGCGTATAGGGTGGGGTAATGCTTGTCTAAATTGAGAACCCGGTTAGTAATCTCAAAGAACAGTTCAATTTCTTGGCTGGGTTTGGCCCCTACACCTAACGTATAAAAAGGGTACAGAAAGGAGCCCTGATCTTCAGCAGTGACCCAGTTCAGATCATGCTCAAATTTTAGGTACGTTTTGCTGAACATCCGGTAGTGCCACCTACCCCGGAAGGTAAAGCCACTGACATCACGGTCTTGATACTCAGTAAATACTGCCCACTGACTGAATGGCCGCTCAAACGTAATTAAAGGGAAAAATACCGTATGAGTCGAGTTAGTAAATCCAGCAGGTTCGTTAGGGTTTCGGTAGTAAACATTATTAATGAAATTGCGATTAAAGGCAGCCCCATATCTTCGGTATTCCATGTTAAGTTCTAATAAAAACCTAGAAGTTTCTCGGTTTTTAAAAGAAGCTCCTATTAAGAAGGCTCGGTTGTTTCCGGTAGTATTGCGGGTAGATAATTGAGCGTATCCGTTTAGCCTATCTCGATAAGATAAATTTGCTGAATAGTTAACCAGTCCGGAATTTGCTACCCAAGTATTATCCGAAAGCCCTACTCTAACGTCGAGTCGCACTGAATCTTCTCGCTTAATAAATACATCTTCTAGCCCAAATGAGAAATCGTAAAGATCATCTATTCCCAATCCGATATTTCGCGTTAGATCGCCGATGCCAAAATGCTTTATATAGAAGTTCTCATACTTTAGTTTTAAGCTCCACGCCTGACTGGTTTGCAGATTGTAGTAAGTAAGTCCTTCGTATAATTTGATATCGTAGAAATCACCTACCTGGAGGGCGTAGCTAAATCTTCCTAACTCCTTATGATAGCGCAGATTGAAGTATGGAAAGATGTTAATAGTATTTTGACTAAATCGTCCATCGGAGAAACCCCGCTGTTCGGCGGTTAGCATCACGGTAGCATCTAGCCCTTTCGCTACATGAACTCTCGCACCAACATCAAAGAAGTAAGCTCCGTGAAATAAAGGGTTGTTAGTTACCAGATCGTTGTTGAGGTTCCAAGTGGCTCTAAGTTCGGGTTCATCAGCTCGGCGGGGCGATAACAGACGAGGAATTTTTGCCGGGCTAAATTCACTACTCTGATACGAGCTGAACTGATAGTAGGCTCCGAAACCTACATCGAAATCAACCTTCATTTTGCTAAATAGCGAATCTTGGGCTACCGCTGACCAAGGTAGAACCATCAATGCAAGGATCATGAGTCTGAACATAGGTACTGACTAAGTTTAAAGCAGGTTGAAGAATCAAGTAGGAAACAGTATTACTTTTAAGTGAAAGTAAAATGGCGCTTCTTTATACCAGCGATACTACCTAGATTATCAGTAATGAGCAACTCATTAATCATCAATCGTCATCACGTAGCTGTTCAATAATATCAGCACTGACCCAATAAATATCTTGGTTACTGGAGTAAAAAAGGTATTTACCATCTTTGGTGACGAAAGGGCAAAATTCGTAGTTTTTAGTATTAATAGTGCTTCCCATGTTTTTGGCTTGCGACCAACTTCCATCTTCCTCTTTAAAACTAATATATAAATCTCCCTTGCCAATACTACCCGGTCGTTCTGAGCAAAAAATGAGGTAAGATTCATTG
>NZ_JBARYM010000233.1:0-3979 GCF_049647865.1 Tunicatimonas sp.
CCTCATTAGTTACTACACTAACCACATTAGAATATTCAGATATGTTATCATCTATTACCGCTCGCACCCGATAGTAATACGTAGTAGAAGACAGTAATTCGTCAACAATTAATGATGTTCCCGCTACTGTTAAACTTTCATATCCCGCTACAAATGCTGTGAAAGTAGCATTAGTAGCTACATCTAATAAGTAGTTATCGGCACCGGGCACGAGTGTCCACTTAGTATATATGCTGTAGCTACTTACGTTAGATGGCGATTGAGCAACAGGAGGATTAACCCTAATAGTTGTAGTGTACGAAGTTTCTGAATAAGACGAGCTGGTGTAGCTATTGTACGCTTTTATCCGAAAATAGTAGCGGGTATTGGCCAATAGACTGTCAACGCTCAACGATGTGCTACTAACAGATTTTTCCTCAAAATTACTAAGAATGTTTGTGAACTGCTCATCAGTAGCTACATCAACAGTATAGTATGAGGCATCAGGCACTACATCCCAGATGATATTAAAACTGGTATAATTAATATTAGTAACCAATAAATTACTTGGTTGCTCCAACACAGACAAATACTGGCTTTTGACATTTGAGTAAGCCGAAAAACTACCCTCTTTTACTGCCCGGACACGATAATAGTAAGTTTGATCGCCAGCAAGTTCTACTACACTGTATGTAGTATCAATAATTTTATCTATAGATAGAAGCAATGTGGAGAAATCTGGGTAAGTGCTTACTTCCAATGCATAGGTATCAATATTACGCACGGATGTCCATACTGCGGTGAATGATGTGCTACTTAAGTTAGTTGCTTCGTTTAATAGCGGAGCAGATAGGGGTAAAGTAGTTACTACACCATTTTTGGAGTACTCAGAAAAAGATTTATCACTATGAGCTCTTACCCTGAAATAGTATGAAGTATTCGGGTCTAAGTCAGTCACAGTAAAAGAGGTACTTTGAGTAAGCTCATTTTTTACTACAAATGCTGTTTCATCAAGAAATAACGGGTCTATTGTAACTTCTACAGTATAGTGAATAGCACCTACAACCGCTTGCCACTGAAAAGTGAACTCGTTTTGTACATTACTTAAGATGTCTGATAGAACTGGTTGGGTAAGCCGAGTAGTAGTTAGATGAATTACGTTAGAGTAGTCTGAAGAGATGTCGCTATCTTGGGCTTTAACACGGTAAAAGTAATCTTGATCTACTTTAATACCATTCTTTACAACTACGAAAGTGTCTTCGGTAACTATGCGATAGAGCGAGGCATTTTCAGCAAAACCAATATCAGTACCAACCTCTACTTCATACGTTTTTGCTTCAACTACTTGTTGCCAGCGTGAGGTAAATTGATTGGTGCCAACTTCAGCAGCTACCATAGCCGCTGGAGCCGGCATACCTAATGTTTTAACTGCAACAGTATTGGAATATCTGGTTTGCTCACCTGTGCTAAGATTCGCTACTAATCGATAATAGTAAGTGTGAGCAATTTTCAGCGCTTTCACAGTGTAAGCAGTATCTAGTACTTCTATGGGCAATTCTGTAATTAAGGAATTTTCTTCAAATGATCCATCAGTTGATACCTCTAAGAGATAACTATTAGTACCTAATAGAGGACGCCAAGTTGCAGTAAATGCGTTCGTCTTTATATTTTCCCCTGATGAAGCTACAGGTACAGGATCAATAAATTCTTGTATCTCTGGAGTACAGCCAAAAAATATTGCATAAATACTATAAAGTATTATTGCTATCTTAAGAAGTCTGCTCATTTAAATATAATTTTTCATAACAAATATAAATAAAATCAAGCAGTAATATATATAATAGGTGTACCCACCTTAAGTCTACTGTTACGCTCCTATGTATGTTTTAGGTGCATAGAAATAGCATAAGCAACTCAATGTGTAAATAATTGCTGCTATTTTCAACCCAAGCTAGTTCAGATAGCTAAATAGGGCAATTATCAGGATTAACCAATTTTATTAGACATTGTAAGTTTAATATCATATCGGCAATTTGGCTAACTGAAACTAAAATTAGTATCGCTATCACTTCAGCTCTCAACAGAAGCAATTAGTTCTATTATATTACATATTCTTATAAATAATTGTATATATATTATATTTGTAACTGTATAACCATATATACACTACAGCTATTTTAAATTTGAGAAGATAGAAAGGATACGTATTTAGATAATATGTAACGACATGTCAACAATATTGCAACTAAATTAATATGATGCTGAAAGATGCTTCCCTTGAAAATAGCTTAATAAGCAAAGAGAAATATGACTTTGCTAGAAAATTACTAAGAAGCTATACGGACATAGTATTAGTTTTTGACGAAAATTTGAATGTCTGTTTTGCTAATAGTTATGCTGAAGACTTATTAAATCTAGAAAAGAAAGCTTTAATAGATCAGCACATCACTCAGGTTTTTCCCAAACGGCAACACCGATTATTAGAATCGATGATTGAAAGTGTAGAGAAAGGGAAAGATATCCGTGAGCGAAGAACATATTTGCACGTTAGAAGGAAGAAAAACATACCAGTGTCGCTAAGCTTCACATTCATACAATCTAAGCATCCATTTAAATACATTCTTGTTGCTAAAGATCAGCAGCAGTATACCAAGGCAACTGATGCACTGAAGCAGAAAAACGAAGAACTTAAAACACTCATCTACCGGGCATCACACGATTTGAAAGGCCCCTTAGCGTCTGTTAAAGGGCTATTCAACCTATTAGTAGATGAACCTGAAGATACTGAAACACTAAAGTATTATCTGGCTCTAATAAAGAAGAGCGTGGATAAACTGGAGGACACACTCTTCGGATTGCTAGAGCTAGGACTTTCTACAAAAAAAGAATTGCAGTACACATCGTTTAACATCAGAGACTGTCTAGAAGAAATTATCGGACGGTTTGAAAATTATCCTGGGCGGAAAGATGTGATTGTTCATCTTACTGCAAATGAAGATATGGTATTGCACACTGAGAAGAAAATATTTCAGTCCATTTTTCAGAATTTAGTAGAGAATAGCATTAAGTACCGCAAACCCGATCAGAATGATGCCGTGACAAAAATATCGGTCCGTCGTTACAAATATGGTATTAAGATTAAAGTAAAGGATAATGGTTTGGGTATGGACCGTAATCTACAAAAGCGGGCTTTTGATATGTTCTATCGGGGCCACGAACATGCGGAAGGAAGTGGTTTAGGACTATTTATTGTTAAAAATAATGCTGAAAAGCTAAGTGGTGAGATAAAGGTTAAGTCTAGCCTTAACATGGGGACAGAGATACAAGTGTATCTGCCTGATATGCAAAAGGTTGAGGGAGGAAGCGCGAAATCTTCAGTAGGCACTAAAGCTTCTTCTAATCAGAAGAAATGAAATAAGTTTTGTACTAACATACCTTCTTTCAATTGGGCGTTAGTTGCTAGAGCATATTAATACGGATAAGAAAAGCTAGAGTACAATTAATCGTTCTATTCCCTCCGAAGGTAAAGATAAATTAGCTTAATTTTTTGCTTATTCAGAAGCCTAAATTTTGACTGACGGGTAATTGTTTTATCTTTATTATTACCTACAAAATCAACCTAATGCTACTTCGTATTACCTACGTCGCACTGTGCCTGTGTTCGACCTTCTCACTGTTCAGTTGTCAGGGAGATACTGAACCAGAAAAGCGCCCTAATATTTTATTCGCCATCAGCGATGACCAGTCGTTCCCACATACCAGCTTTTATGGTGCTTCGTGGATTAATACACCAGCCTTTGATCGAGTTGCTCAAGAAGGGATTTACTTTTCTAACTGCTACGCCGGTTCACCGGGTTGCGCCCCCTCGCGTAGCTCAATTGTTACTGGTCGTTATCATTGGCAAAATGAGCAAGCGGGGCAACACGCCGCGGGTTGGTTTAATAAGTATGTTCCCTTTGTTGACCTATTAGCCGCGAATAACTACCACACTGGCTACACC
>NZ_JBARYM010000234.1:0-1946 GCF_049647865.1 Tunicatimonas sp.
TTGGTAGATATGGCTACAAAATTTACAAATAAGGAAGATAGAAAACGCTTTGATAACGGTGCTGCAACAATGAAAGTATTACAAAATAAAATGGATGAGTTTATTGAGTTAATAGAGAACAATCCTAATCTATTTATACGAGGTGTAAACCAAAGCAAAAAGAGAAGCAAGAAGGCGTACGGTATTCGTCATGCTCTGTTAAGAAGGTAAACAGTTTATAGCAAAAGAAATTAAAACAGGGCTTTTCTTTACAAATGACTTTAACGTCATTACGAGCGAGGAAATCTCCCAATCAAATGAAGGAGACTGCCACACTATCGCTCGCAGTGACGGTTTGGTAAAACTTATAGTAATGTAGTTACGTTTGTAGTTATAGTTTCGTATGGAGTTTGAATGGGATGAACAGAAGAATCAGATTAATATCGTAAAGCATGGGTACGACTTCAAAGATGTATCCAAAGCTTTGCTAAAAAATGACTTTGTTTACACATATCCATCATCATATTCGGAGGAAAATAGAACAGTGGCTATTTGTCCGTTTGTCGATCACTTGGTGGCTATTATTTACACTTTGCGTGAAGATAAGATACGGATTATATCCATTCGGAAGGCTCGCAAAAAAGAAAGACAAAATTATGAAAAAGCAGAAAGAGAAGATCGTCAGATATAGTGCTGAAGAAATTAAGAAGATGAAAGGAAATACCGATTGGGAACGGGTAGATGCCATTACCGATGAAGAATTAGAAGAGATAGTTAAAAATGATCCAGACGATGTTTATTTATCCGATGAGGATTTAGCGAAGGGGACATTCTATCGTAAAGGAGAATGGATCAAGCAGTTTGAGGAGCCTAAAAAGAAAGAGCAAATCACCCTTCGCTTAGACGAGGATATTCTATCATTCTTCCGTGAAACCGGGCGGGGTTACCAAACTCGTATCAATAATGCACTTCGGGCATTTGTGCAGGCACAGCAAGAAAATCACAGATAACTAGAATTATTAAAATTCCTTTCCTTGGGTTTGTATAAAACTTTCTCATGTTAGGCGAGAGATGTCGGAATTCGCAGAGCCTTATCCGGCATGAGTATTTCGTTTTTTCCAACGTTATATTGCTATTACATCCAACTATTAAGCGACAATTTTCGTATATTACAGCGACAAAGTTATTTTCATATGCAAGCATCTCAAATTTTAGAGATTTCAGAAAATCAATCTATCGACTGGATTCAACTCGCTCGGGAAGGCGTTAGCAAACAGTTGGTGCAGGAAATGCAAGACCGGATGCAACTGTCGCAGAAGGAATTAGCTAATCTGCTTCATCTCACTCCGCGTACTATTCAGCGGATGAAGGATAGTGACTTACTGCCTTCGGCGGCTTCTGGCCAACTGCTAGAGCTAGCCCGTCTGTACCGTCGAGCAGTAGAAGTGTTAGGTAACGAAGCAGTCGCTAATCAATGGCTACGAACGTCGGTTACCGCCCTGAGCGGAGTACAGCCGGTGAGTTTGTTAGATACTCCAGTGGGTATCCAGTGGGTAATGACTGTTCTGGGACGCATTGAGCACGGTGTTTATTCCTGATGTTAGTTTACCGAATTGCCCGCCGCCCTTACGCTCAGCAACTGAATGGTCGTGGAGCGGCACTCTTCGGAGGAAGATGGAATTCGGTAGGCTCGCCCGTCATTTATACTGCTCAGCACCGTTCGTTAGCCGTGCTAGAATATCGGGTTAATAACCCCCTACCCGTTCCCGACCTGATGATGGTTTCGCTAGAGCTTCCGGACGACAGTTTACTCAAGATTCATATTAGTGATTTACCCAACAACTGGGCTAATTACTCCTTTGAAAGCCCCTGTGCTCACCAGGGCGACCGCTGGTTAAGAAATCAAGAAACACTACTACTGCAAGTCCCTTCAGTGGTAGTTCCCCAAGAGCATAATATTCTTATCA
>NZ_JBARYM010000235.1:0-3580 GCF_049647865.1 Tunicatimonas sp.
TACTATCTACCCAGTGGCACCCTTCTCAACCCCTGATAAACCCAATGTGCGGTAGTGGCACCATTGCCATTGAAGCAGCCCTTATGCAGCAGAATACCTATCCCGGACTGATCCGAGGCAATTACAGCTTCATGCACTTAAAATCGTATCAAAGTGGTATCTGGCGGCGGCTGCGACAGGATATGAAGCTTAATCAACAGTCAAGGCGAGAAGCCGAGCGAAATATTATCGCTACCGATGATAACCCGCATGCACTTGAATCAGCGAAGAAAAATGCCCGAGCGGCCGGGGTTAGTCACCTTATACAGTTTCAGCTAAGCGACTTCGCTGAAACTCCCGTTCCAGAAGTAAAGAAATCATCAGTCGGAAAACCTGCCATCGTGATTAATCCACCCTATGGCACCCGCTTAGGAGAGGAACGCAAGCTAGAGTCGCTATACGCCCGAATCGGAGATTTCTTCAAGCAACAAGGAACCGGATACTACGGATATGTATTTACGGCTAACCGAGAATTAGCTAAAAAGATCGGCCTGAAAACCAGTAGAAAGCAAGAATTTCTTAACGGAAAGTTACCTTCTCAACTATTAGAGTACGAATTGTATACTGGTAGTAAGTAGGGTACAGTTCTTGAAGCTAGAGTTTATAGTTGCAAGTTCAAAGTTTATAGTTACAAGTTTTAAGAATAGATATAACCTATAGCCTAAAACTTGAAAAATATAGCCCCTGTAACTATTAGAGAATACTCAAGCAATAAGAGATACGTTATGAATATGTGGTGAGGAAGTTGATGAAAAATATCGTGGAGCCAGTATATTACTCACTTCCGGTGCAGTTGCTCATTCTGCATATTCGGAAGAACCAACTGCTATTGCTCTGCTGGATATTACTGACTTCTATCGTCATTGGGCAGTTTGGTAAAAACCTGGGCATACCTTATCTCTTTCTCGACCCCGAATACCTCGGTAAGATCGATTTTTTTAGTTTCCTTCTGGTTGGTATGGCCTTTGGTGGATTTACGATGGCTTACCATATTACTTGCTATATTCTGGATGGCCCCGGGTTTGGGTTTGTCGGTACCTTATCGCGCCCTTTCGCCAAATTTGCGCTGAATAATAGCTTGGTTCCGCTTTTCTTCTTAGGTATTTATCTTCTTTGTCTAATCAACTTCCAGTTGGCCAACGAATACAACAACTTCGTAGGAATTGCCGAAAAAATTACTGGATTCTTCTGTGGGCTTGTACTCATTGTTTTATTAACATTTGAGTATTTCCGGTGGACGAATCAAGACATTGTACGACTGCTGGCTTCTACGGTGAATCGGAAGTTGAAAAAAGTAAAGGTTTCTCGCGTTCGCATCATGGGTAACTGGAAGGAAACCAAGAAGGGCGGCCGTCGAGTAGATAATTACCTGGATTTGAGTTTTCGGTTGCGGGAAGCCCCCGCAGTTCGGCACGACAAATCATTAGTTTTGCAGGTATTTAATCAGAACCACTTCAACTCAGTGGTTATTGAACTCTTCATTTTTGCGCTGATTCTGGTGTTAGGGATTTTTAGTAGCAATCCATTGGTTCAGATTCCCGCTGCCGCTAGCATCCTATTGTTCATGACGGTGGTTCTTATGATGACCGGTGCGGTTTCATTTTGGCTGAAGGGTTGGGCCACCACCGCAGTGATTATCGGCTTCTTTTTACTAAATATGTTTGTCCGCTACGAATGGGGGGAGAATTCGTATCGGGCGTTTGGTTTAGACTATACGACCACCGAAGCCGAGTATTCACTCGCTCGCTTAAAAGCTCTTAACGATACTAGCTGCTATAATCAGGACTACCAAGCCACTGAAAAGATACTAGATACTTGGTACGAACGTATGTACGACCAATACGCTACCAGTACTGATTATCGTCCGAAGATGGTGCTGGTCTGCGCTAGCGGGGGAGGGCTTCGTTCAGCTATGTGGACCACGGTAGCTTTGCAGCACGCCGATAGCATTACCCAAGGAGGGTTAGTTAATCATACTCGACTTTTCACCGGAGCTTCGGGGGGGCTAATTGGAGCGGCTTATTTCCGGGAACTAGCGTGGCAGGCTCAACAGCAGCGGGCCAAAACAGATTTGCCTATTGTGCTGGCCCGTAACAATGCATCGGAACAACCATCTATTTATGACCCGTATTATGCCCGGCTCATTGCCCAGGATAATCTAAACCCAATTATCTTCACATTGCTGGTAAATGATTTGATGGTGGGCAACCAGATGTTCTCTTACAGTGGTTTTTCTTATACGAAGGATCGGGGTTACGCCTTCGAGGAGCAGTTCAACGAAAATACTCATCATGTGCTGGATAAGCAGCTAAGTGATTACCGGGTGCCCGAACAGAACGCCGAAATTCCAATGATTATGCTTACCCCAGCTATTGTGAATGATGGTCGTAAGCTGTATATCTCGCCCCAAAACGTTTCGTATATGCACATCCGGTTACCGCACGAAAAACACAACCACCGCTCAATTATTAAAGGGGTTGATTTTCGTCGGTTACTAGCGCAGCAGCGCGCCGATAGTTTGCGCTTTCTCACCGCATTGCGGATGAACGCTGCTTTTCCTTACGTAACGCCCAACGTAACGCTACCTACTTCTCCGGCTATCCAGATTATGGATGCGGGTATGACTGATAATTTTGGTATCTCGGACGCGCTACGGTTTATGTTTGTGTTTCGGGAGTGGATTAATACGCATACCTCGGGAGTAGTACTACTAAACATTCGCGATTCCGAAAAGATTGAAGATATTGAGGCTCCGAGCAGTGCCTCGCTGATTGAGCGGATGGTTGCTCCGTTCCGCTTTTTCTACGATAATCTGTTCAACATTCAGGATATTAGCAACGACGACCGGATTGAGTTTGCCCGTTCGTGGCTAGACGTAGATATGCACAGTATTTACCTGGAATATACTTCTGAGGTACCTAAAAGTTGGAAGCTACTCAACCCCGACCGGCGTACGCTGGAACGACCGTCGCTAAGCTGGCGCCTCACCACTCGGGAAAAGAATAATATCCTTGAAAACATCCGCCATCCCAAGAATGTAGCGGCACTGAATGAATTAAGGCAACTACTGGCTACTGATGAAGTTAAGAATGAATAATTCAATTGCTCAATTGCTGATTGTTGGTTGTCATTGATCTTTAGTCATTTTCAATTATCCACTATCAATTGTCTATTGGTCTCTGTGTTTCTTTTCGTACTTTTTGTAAATCGGTAGAGGCATCTACCATTAGGTGCCAGCCTACTTGCTTCCCATTTTCTAATGATTCGTAAGCTAACCCTTTATCGGTAGCAATTACTCGGCATTTGCCTAACTCGTAGCGTAATGATTGAACGATATCTCCCTCTTGCAAAGATTCATTATTCAAGTCGGCGAGAATGGGAGCAGGAGCAGTTTTCTTCTTTTTGAACAGGCCAAACATAAACGATTTGTTTGATTACACTTCTACAAAATTACGGATAGGTTAGTAGATAAAAAAAGAGTGCCAATAATTGTGGCACTCTTTTAAACAAATAATAAAACTACGTTTAAGGTCTAGGAATA
>NZ_JBARYM010000236.1:0-5532 GCF_049647865.1 Tunicatimonas sp.
ACCAAGAGTTGAGCCAACTGCAACGTTCTATTTACTGCTATTCAGATGATTTACTGGCTTTGTCGTCGGTGCTCAAGCTCAAAGAAGTAGATAATGAGTTAACTGAAATGAACAAAGTTACCGACGAGGTACATCAAGCTTTGCAGGAGACACAAAAGGTGGAAAGGGTAATCGATATTGCGACCAAAGTGGTCATGTTGGGCGGAGCCGTAGTTAGCAGAAGCCCGCTGGCCATTGTTTCTTCTCTAACTGAGTTAACGCAGGAAGTCAACCCTAGGGCCTGAGGTAACAATCGATGATTGACGAATAGAGAATAATGATGAGTGACAGTTGGAAGCCAAACGTTAGTCACTCATCATTCATTTCTTCGATTAAGCCAGTGTTTCTTTCGGCGGAATCCGCAGTACCTGCCCCGGATATATTTTATCTGGGTCTTTAAGCATTGGTTTATTCGCATCAAAGATGGCCGGATACTTCATTGGGTCGCCGTATACTTCCTTAGCGATTTTAGAAAGCGAGTCGCCTTTTTCAACCGTATGGTACGTAGCTTGGGGAGCTGGTTTTTCAACCTTTATTTGATTGTCCACTTTACTTACGCCTTCTACGTTTCCAACAGCTAAGGCAATCTTTTCAGAATGAGCTACACTATCAACTTTTCCCTTCACCGTGACGGTTTCATCATCCACACTGATAGAGAGCCCCTCAACCGGTAGTCCGAGTGACTTTACGTGCTTCATCAGTTTTTCTTGCTTTTCTTCGTCAGTTTCTCGGCCAAAAAGTTTGTCGCCAGCATTTTTAAAAAAATCAATAAGTCCCATAGTTGAAAATTAGTTTGGTTATTAATCAAGTTTAACTAATATGAGGGAAGATAGTTTACCGAACGTAATCAAATCATTGATATTTAAATTTTAATACGATGCTAGACAATATTATTAACATGGGTAAGGATCACCTGGGCAAATTGATTCAAGAGCAGACCCAGCTAGATAGTTCAAAAACTGACGAAGCCGTAGGCGTAACAAAGGATACCGTAGTCGACGGACTAAAAGGTGAATTAATGAAAGGAAACTTTGACGGGGTGATGGATCTTTTTAATGGAAATGCCCCTACTACTACGAGCAATCCGATTGTTAGCAGCATTACCAGCAGTTTAGTAACCAACTTAGCTCGTAAGCTAGGTATCGGGGAAGGAATTGCCAAGCAAATTGCCAATATTGCTATTCCGTTCATTATGAACAAGATAAGTGCTAAAGAAACTGGGCAAGCGAGCGACAAAAAAGATTTGATTGAGCAATTAGGTTTTGGGGGTGACTCTGGTATTGGTGGATTATTAGGAGGCTTGGGTGGAATGTTTGGTAAGTAATATTTCGATAAGTAGATGATACAACAAGATTAAAGGGTTTACGGTATGTAGCAAGTATACCGTAAGCTCTTGTTTGCTAAAAATATGCTGGAGCGTCAACCGAAGTATTCGAGTTAGCTGAAAAATCATTTTATGCCTGCCAATGGTGTTTATTCATGACATCTAAGAACGGCTCCGTCCGGAAAAGTACACCGTCATTACATCTACAGTTTACTGAGCCTAGGAAAGTACACGTTCATTACATCTGCCGTTCGACGAACCCAGAAAAGTACATCATCATTACATCTACGATCTACTCCGTCTAGAAACAGTACGCATTCATTACATCTACGGGTTATTTTGCCCACAAGCAGCACCTGTTTACCTTATATTTGCATTGATTTGCGTACTCCGGGTACTTAAGTATACATTTAAAACTTCCTCCGTCCACAAAATACAGCCGTGGTAGTTAAAAAATACTATAAATGTAATGTTATGACTACGATACTCTCTACTTCTGCTATAGCCCTAAGCATTAGCAAAATAGATTTCTCAAATGACGATCAATTGACGTTGTACTTGAGCAATGGACGTACCGTATTGGTGCCACTAGACAAGTTTCCACCTATTGCCAAACTGACCTCTAAAGAACGCCAAGATTTTGAAGTAATTGATGGCAAGTACCTTTCCTTTTTAGCTATAGATGAAGTGTATAGCTTAGGTAAATTGGTTGGGCTTGAATAGAAAGAGAAATGAAGATTAGGAACTTTTCTACTGTATTATGAGAATTTCTTTATAAAAAAAGCCGAAGCAGTATGCCTCGGCTTTTGTAGTAGCGGGGACAGGACTCGAACCTGTGACCTTCGGGTTATGAGCCCGACGAGCTACCAACTGCTCCACCCCGCGATGTATTTTCTAACTGAAGAGAAGCTGTAAAAGTTTTCTTCAGTTGTTTGAGCAAATATACAGATGCGAGCATCAACTCTAGAACCTGTGTCCGCCTCAGGCGGATATGAGCCCGACGAGCTACTAACTGCTCCACCCCGCGATGTATTTTTTCAAACGGACTACAAACTTATAGGTTTCACGGACTATTCACAATATTTTTGTAAAAATTATTTAGCATGAGTACACATCGAGCCGGGTTCGTCAATATTGTGGGGAAACCCAATGTAGGTAAATCAACGCTGATGAACGCACTAGTAGGCGAGCGTTTATCCATCATCACTTCTAAAGCACAAACAACTCGTCATCGTATTATGGGCATTGTAAATGGCTCGATGGATGAAGGCGATGATTTTCAGATTGTATATTCCGATACGCCAGGTATGCTTAAGCCAGAGTATGCTTTACACCAATCTATGATGCGCTTTGTTGCCACGGCACTAGAGGATGCTGACGTAATTCTGTACGTAACAGACTTATTTGAAAAGAAAGAAGACGGCGATCCAGCGTTACAAAAATTAGCTGAAACTGATGTGCCGGTTATTTTGGTGATGAACAAAATTGATCTGGCGAAAGGAAGTCAGGCTCTAGATAAGTTAACGTACTGGCAGGAGATAATTCAGCCCCAAAAGGCTATGCTGGTTTCGGCTTTAGAAGCTTTAAATATCAATGAAGTATTTCAAGCTATCCTGCAATACCTGCCCGAACACCCACCCTACTTCCCGAAAGATGCGATGACCGATAAGCCAGAGCGCTTTTTTGCTGCCGAGATTGTTCGGGAGAAAATATTCCTGAACTACAAACAAGAAGTGCCCTACAGCAGTGAGGTAGTCATTACCGAATTTCAGGAAGATGAAACGATTATTCGTATCCGTTGTGAGATTTACGTGGAACGGCAGAGTCAAAAAGGAATTCTGATTGGTAAAAAGGGCGAAGCTCTTAAGAAGGTAGGTATTCAGGCTCGGCAGGACTTAGAAAAGTTCTTCGAGAAACAGGTGCATTTGGAGCAATTTGTAAAAGTAGCTCCCAACTGGCGACGCGAACAGCCTCGACTACGGCGATTTGGCTACTAAAAATTTATGATTAATGACTGGTGATTAATGATTGATATATCTTGCTGCCATTGTTCATTCATCATTATTCATTAATCATTCCTCCCCTGTGGACTCTAAGCTATTATTTGTAACTTGCGAAACTTTTAGCAGCATCTAACCTAGTTGATTCGTGAGTAATATTGTAGCTATTGTCGGGCGGCCTAACGTTGGGAAGTCCACTTTTTTTAACCGTCTGGTCGAGCGTCGCCAAGCTATTATGGACGATGAGAGTGGGGTCACGCGCGATCGCCACTACGGATACGCCCAGTGGTCGGGTAAGCATTTCACGGTGATTGATACGGGTGGCTACGTTGCCAATTCGGACGATGTATTTGAAGAAGCTATTCGTAGTCAGGTAGAACTGGCTATTGACGAGGCTACTGTCATTTTATTTATGGTAGATGTTGAAACCGGAATTACTGATCTAGACGAGGCTTTCGCCAATCAGTTGCGCGGTACCGAAAAACCTATTTACATTGTAGCTAACAAGGCTGATAATGCCGAGCGCAGCTTTCAGTCAGCCGATTTCTATAGTCTGGGCATCGGTGAAGTATTTGCTATTTCTTCCGCCAGTGGTAGTGGTACGGGTGATCTACTGGACGTAATAGTTCCTCACTTTGAGACGAATGATGAGGAAGACCCCGACGCGGGCATTCCTCGTTTGGCAATTTTGGGGCGGCCTAATGTAGGTAAATCTTCATTTTTAAATGTTCTTTTAGGCCAGGAGCGAAGTATTGTCACCGATATTGCCGGAACCACGCGCGATGCACTACATTCTCACTATAATCTCTACGGTAAAGAATTTATTCTAATTGATACGGCAGGGTTGCGGAAGAAAGCGAAGATTTCGGATAATATTGAGTTTTACTCCACAATTCGTAGTGTGCAGGCTTTGCAAGATTCGGATATCTGTATTGTGATGCTGGATGCTCAGCGGGGTATGGAAGCCCAGGATATGAACATTGTGCAGCTAGCGCACAAGAACAAAAAAGGTATTCTAATTTTGGTGAACAAATGGGATTTGATTGAGAAAGATACTAATACGGCAGATCAGTTTAAAAAGCGAATGTATGAGAAGCTGGGTGAGTATAATTACATCCCCATTGTTTTCACTTCTATGCTCACCAAGCAGCGGGTGTACCAAGCTATTGAAAAAGCGGCCGAGATCCACGAAAACCGCCAACGTCGGGTCAGCACGTCTCAGCTTAACGATAAATTATTACCCGAGATAGAAAAGTATCCACCCCCCGCCGTGAAGGGCAAGTATATCAAGATTAAATATATTACTCAACTTCCGACCAATACCCCCGTGTTTGCTTTCTTCTGCAACCACCCCCAGTATGTGAAAGCCGCCTACCAACGCTACCTAGAAAACCGCCTCCGCGACCACTTCAACTTTGAGGGCGTACCCCTACGGATTTTCTTTAGGAAGAAATAAAGGAATGATTTACTTACTTAACTTCTTGATAAAAAACTCGTATTTTAGGTAAAAACATGGAGTATGAAAGAAGTCACCTTACGAATTGCGGAACATAAATTATCCGCTTTTCTAGCATTTATTCAGGACTTAGATTACGTAGAGATCTCGAGAAACGAAGCAAGTTCGGAAAACACGGACGAGCAGAAATCTGACGACTTTTTCGAACTGGCAGGTATTTGGGAAGACCGAGATATTAGTGCCAAAAAGTTACGACAGAAAGCATGGCCAATCCACAAATAGTTCTGTGCGATACTAATATCTTAGTCGAGCTATCCAAACGAAACTCGGATATAATCTACGAGCTTAAAGCTATTGGTTCGGCCAACATTGCCGTAAGTGCTATTACAGCAGGTGAGTTTATTTTTGGTGCATTGGATAAAGCTGATCTCGCCAAAATTCTTAAAGCACTGAACGCTATTACTATCATTCAAGTGAACGAATCTATCTCTGAGCTAGCGGTAGAACTGGTAAAGCAGTACGGACTAAGTCATACGCTCGCGGTTCCAGACGCACTTATTGCTGCTACTGCACTTACCCGAAAAATACCCCTATACACGCTGAACCAGAAAGACTTCCGCTTTATCCCCAAGCTACAATTGTATAGCTGAAAGTTGTCTATTACCGCTACCTAGAGAACCGCCTCCGCAACTGCTTCAACTTTGAAGGTGTGC